>JAIRXY010000193.1 GCA_031268055.1 Prevotellaceae bacterium
CCATAAAAAAGATGGTGGACGAAGAAGATAAGCGCACTCCAATGAGCGACGACGAAATTGCCGGAGAACTCAAGAGGCAAGGCTACATTATTGCCCGCCGCACCGTGGCAAAATACCGCGATATGCTGAATATTCCGGTGGCGCGGCTAAGAAAATTAAGCTGACCAAACAAGGGATTCAACCTCCCCCACCATCTTCAATATTTACGAAAATCCTACGACAAAATAC
Organism: Prevotellaceae bacterium; assembly: GCA_031268055.1. Classification (GTDB taxonomy): domain Bacteria; phylum Bacteroidota; class Bacteroidia; order Bacteroidales; family UBA932; genus JAITMY01. The sequence goes on from JAIRXY010000193.1 coordinate 229, forward strand.
TTCGGCGAGCAGCATCAATCGTTCAGCTTACCGGCATTCGCCAGCAGGTATTCCTCTGCCTCTACGCTCCACAGCCCTTTGTTGCGCTCGCAAATCTGCGCCAAAGCAGCAAATGCGGGGTTGCGCTTTCCTTTTTCGGAAAAATCGGCAATTGGCGTGAGCGGCATGTCAATGTGCGTGTAGATAAGTTTTTTTCCGCCGGGTATTTGTGGCAAGCTGAGCGTGGTATCCACCACTGCGTTGATACCCCCAACGTGCGTTACCAAGCCCGCCGGGTCCAAGCCTTTGCCCATCATTGCCAGCGCCTCCTTCATGTCGTCGGTGTTGCCGCCGCTGGTGCCTACCACGTGGGTGGAGGCGTAGTGCACGTTGTAAAAATTGAACAAGGTTTTGAAGTCGCTCTTGGCAGGACCTGCGAAGAAGTTCAGGCAGCCATCGACAGCTAGAATTGCATCGGCCTGCTCCACCACCGAGGCTACCGGCGCAAACACAAGCACATCGTTGTAGCCTTTTCCTCCGGCAATCTCCCTAAGCTCTGCAACGGCGTTGCTCATGGCAGCCGTGTTGACGTAGCGAAGGTCAATGCCGTTTTTTGCGGCTTCCTGCGGCGGGTAGAGCTCGGCAGCCCTGTCCAACCGTGCTTGGTCAATATCGGTTACAGCAATAAGCCGTGGCTTGCGGTCGGTGCGGTGAATGGCGTAGTTGATAGCCGCCAATCCCATAGGGCCAACGCCTGCAAGTATTGCCATGCAGCCGCCGTCTACAATCTCCATCTTGTGCACATACGACCCGGGCGTGGTGTGGTAGTTAGCGTGCATAGCGCCAATGACGCACGAAAGCGGCTCCGAGAGCGAGGCCGGATAGTAGCCTTTGCCCTTGTAGTGCAGCAGGCATCCCAGCTCCATCACCTCTTGGGGAATGACCACGTAGGTAGCATCGCCGCCAATGTAGCGGTAGGAGTAGCCCGGCGCGCTGAGGATACCCACAGGGCCATGCTCGTAGTTGAGCGCCGGCTGTATGGAAAACTTATCGCCTACGGCAAACTGCCCCCTCCAGCGTTCTCCGACTTCCACAACTTCTCCGGCAAACTCATGCCCTATGATGGTTGGGTTTTGGGCAATATCGCGCGGCACGCGCTTGTGCATATCCGCCTCATGCGAGGCCTTGTACGACGACATGCAAATGCTGTCGCAAACAACCTTTGCCAAAATTTCGTTTTCGGTAATCGCCGGAAGCTCAAATTCCTCCAAGCGGAGGTCGTTTTTTCCGTATAGCCTGACTGCTTTTGTTTTCATAAAATATACAATAAAAAATTAGCTGACCACAAAGGTAAATTTTTTTCATGTATATGCAAAATTGTGCCGATGTATTTCAAATTACCGCATGTGTGTCGTCACTATAAGCACGCAGATGGCACAGGCGATGAAGATTTACGCAGATTTTTTCGTAATGATTGTGCAAAATCATTGTTACCTGCATCTTCTGCATGCTTGCAATCATGCGCTAATTCGAAACGTGTCCTGCGTATTTGGGATTTGCAAAATTTTCTGTACTTTTGACCAAACAAAACACATGTACGCATAGCTGAATTTTATGAATCGTTTTCTAAAGGACTGGATGGCTTTTTCTACGGGCGAACGCAGAGGGGTTTTGGCGCTGGGGGCGCTGCTACTCTTGCTGCTGCTTGCGCCGCCCATCTACAGAAACTTTCTCCGCCCCAAGCCTACCGACAGCGACCTCACCCAGCTTCGCCAATACGCCGCCCAGCTGAACGCAGCCGCCAAGCCACAGTTTGAGCAGCTGGCGGAAAGCGCCGTAGAAAAACCGCCTCAACCGCAAGAACGAAAAACATTCAAGTTTGACCCCAACACCATATCAACCGACTCGCTAACGCTGCTGGGCTTCTCCCCAAAGCAGGCGGCAGCTATTGTCCGCTACCGCGAGCGAGGCGGACGCTTCCGCACAGCAGCCGATTTCCTGAAGCTGGGCGTTATTACCGACAAGCAAAAGGAACGGTTAGGCTCTTACGTTGACATTGCCCCGCCGCCGCCAAAAGATTTTCTCCAAAGAGATTCCGCACCGCGCTTCAGAGCAGCGACAGCCGCCGCCACAGAAGCGCCTCAACCGGTAGAGCTCAACGCCGCCGATACTGCGCTGCTGGGTACGCTGCCGGGCATTGGCAAATATTTTGCTCAAAAAATCGTGGAGTATCGCGAGCAGCTGGGTGGCTACACCTCGACGGAGCAGCTATTGGAGATAAAAAATTTCGGAGACGAGCGCATGCAACGCCTTGCTAACCGCGTGAGCGTGGATACGTCGATGGTGCAAAAGTTTACGCTGAGCGAAGAAAACCTTGAGCTCATGCGCCGCCATCCCTACCTTGGTGCATATGCAGCCCGCGGCATTGTGCAGTATGCTAAACGTAAGGGCAGCGCCGCTACTCTTGACGAAGTTATGAAAAATAATTTAGTAACATCGCTGCAAGCTGAAAAGCTGAAAAAGTACGTCATGGAAACGGAGAATTGAAAGGTTGCCCCAGAGCTTAGTGAAAAATGGGGGATAAATCCCCCACATTCAACAGAGCTACTGTTTTTTTTCTAATTGAGCGATGCGCTCCAGCAATTTTGCCATTTCCACATTTTTTTCGGCAAGGGCTTTGCGCTCTGCGGCAAGAGCCAAATCTTTCTCCGCAAGAGCCTGATCTTTTTCCGCAATGATTTTATCTTTTTCTACAACTTGTTCTTCCAAGTGGTCACAGCTGGCCTCCCATACGGCTTTAACCCAGTATTCATCGTAGTAGGCCAACTCCTCCTTGGTAAAAGCGCCTACCTCGCAAATGGATACAGCTTGCTCTATCTCTTTGGTCTTCATCAACTCATCAGGGGCGGCCTCGCTGACGCCTATCTCCTGCAAAAAGCGGAGCCACAGCACAGCCATGCGCTTATCCGTCTGGCTCCACGTCTCGGGCTTGAATTTAGGCAGCTCTACTATCACAAACTCCAAGCCTTCTATTACCCGCTCTGGGTTGTCAATATCTGCTATTTTGTAGTGATGGTACCACTTCTCCTGCGCATCATCCCCCAATTTGCGGAGTTCGCTGTTGACTATGGCTAACGAGTACACAGGGTAGGCTTCCTGAAACTTGGCAACCTCATCTTCAACTTTTTTCTTGTCAAATTGCTGCACGTACGCTTTAGAGGCGTTGAAGACTAATCGATTGGCAAAAAGTTTGCTCCACGCCATTTGCATCTCTACAATAAAGTAGCGATTGCGGTTGTCAACGCACTTGACGTCAACAATGGAGTTTTTGCCCAGCAGGGTGCGCGGAACCTGCTCCGACGAGAGGTACTCTATGCCAACTATCTCCTGCCCCTTTTGCAGGGGAAGCAAAGCGTTCAGAAGGCTGATGAGCAGGTGCTTGTGCTCGCC
>JAIRXY010000214.1 GCA_031268055.1 Prevotellaceae bacterium
TAGCCGGGCTGCGTGATGAGGAAGAGCGCGTAGTCGGTGATGAAGTGCGAGCCGCCCCGACCGCGGCCACCCCACACGTCTATCATGCGCTTGCCGGTGGAGAACACCGGCGCAAACACACGGTTCACCCCAAAGTCTACGCTACGATGCTCCATTCTTGCCGCTGCTAAAATCTTTGAACACGACTACGTGCTGGGCTACGGCGCTGAGCGGCGCGCCGCCCTCGCCCGTCACCTCGTGCTTGGATTTGGCGGGGGCAAAGTAGCCCTCCAGCTGCGCTATCTGGCTTCCGGCGGCAATAACGTCGTGGCGGCCGGGGTAGCTCAGCGCGTACTCGATTACGTTACCGTCGCCGTCCACCTTAACAGGTCGCTTTAAGGCATGGCCGCGGAGTATGCTGGTTAAGGCGGTGAGTATCTCCTCGCGGTCGGCAATTCCCTTTTTTGCCTGCCCCTTTGCCGCGGCTACCATTTCTTCGCGCTTTGCCGCCTCCACCTCCTTAAGCCGAGCTTGGTTGTGGCGCTTTGCCTCGCTAAGTAGCCGGTCGATGCCTCTTGGCGAAATTTGCCAAACTTCGCCAAACTTCGCCAAAATATCGCCCCTTTTTGCCGATGGGTTGGCAAAAAGGAAGTCGGCAATCTCCACCATTAGCTTGTCCCTGTTGTACTTCTTATGCGCCATGCTTCGCCACTTTTTTACGCCCCCTCCAGCGCGCTGCGCAGCCGGTTGGCCAGCTGCCTGTCGACGCTATAAATGGTGCAGTACGCATCTATCTTCCTTATCGCCCTGCTTGCTGACGTTCTGTGCACGCCCAGCAGGGCGGCCAGCTCCTCGTGCGTCATGCCGGGCGACAGGGCGAGGCACACGTGCAGGAACATTGCCCGCGCGTAGCGCGCGCTTCTTTTCCTTCCGCCGGAGAATATGTACTCCACCGGCACGTCCAGCTCGGCGGCCACCGCCGCCGCTACCTTATCTGCTTCCATAGTAGTTTGCTTACTTCGTTGAACACAAACGCCGTCAGGTAGGCTTGCACCTCATCGTTGTCCAAGTCCGGCGCTACTCCTTTCATTTGAAAAATCATGCTTACAATGTGCACCGCCTCGTGCACCACCGTGCCAGCCGACAGCCCTGCGCCACCCCCGAATACGGAGCAAAGGTGCATGGCTCCGCTCGCTCCGCGCTCGTAGAACGTGCACGCCTTGGCCGTGCGGCGCTCACTTCCTACCTCGTACCCGCGCCGCCTCATGAATTGGTGTACGCTGCTGCACGAGTAGACGAAAACGGTTACGTCAAATATGGGTACTGCTATCTTCATACGCTTAGCATATCCTGAATTTTTTGGTCAACCAGCCCTCCGGGGAGGTATTCGGCGTAGGGGTCAAAGCCCAGCAGCTCCAAGAACGACGCTTTCTCCTGAAACGACGAAAAGGTAAGCGTAAGGAAGCGTCCGCCCTCCGTTTTGCTTTTGGAGCTTTGCTTTGCCGCCTTTATCTTTTCGATTTGCCGCTGCCGCTCGCTCTCCGACACCTCCTTTTGCCTCATGGCGCTGAAATCCTCGCTGGCTTCCTCGTTCACGCCGTACTCAAAGCTGGGCACCTCGAGCTCAATGATGTGCACGTCCTCAACGGTTAGGCCGGCGTGCTCTATGGCTATCCCCTCCTGAATAATGCTTGCCAGCAGCTCGCTGTCCAGCTCCGTGCGCGATTTGGTCTGGAAAATGTTTTGCTCCTTTTCCGTCTTTTCGTCCAGCGCAATTGCCTCTACCTTTACGTCGTAGTCTTTCTCCGGCGAGCCGTCGTACCCGTGTATGGCGTCCAGCGCCATTACCCTTTTATGCCCGTCTATCAGATTTTTGGTGGCGCTGTTGTAGATGATGCCGCCAAGCAGGGCTACGCGCTTGATGTTTTTCTTTACGGCGCTCACCTGCTCCTGCGTATGCTGCTTGGGGTTGTAGGGGGCAAAGCAAATTTGCGACCGCCGGACAACAACGGTTTCACTCTGACGGTACTTTTCCTTTGCGCCGCCCTTTTCCTTGCTTTTCTCTTTGCTTTTCATTTTGCTTTTCTCTTTGCTCATAGTCGTGCTGTAATGCTCCGCACAGGGGGAATGCTGCTACAATTTTTTCAAAATCCTTCGGGTGGTTTTGGCGGCACCACGTCAGGTACGCGCCGCTGCCAATATCCATGTCTGCCGACTGCTCCGTGGAGTACCTTATGGGGGTGGCCAGCTGATGCCGCTTTATGTAGGCGAGGCAGTCGCCGTTTTTCCACTCGCTCAGCGGGTAGAATCTCCTTGTTTTTTCGTTCACCCCGCCCATCTCGTAGGTGCGCAGCATGAGCCGCCGGTTGAGGCTGTCGGACTGCTTAAACCCAAAGCAGCACCACGCCACGCCGTGCTCCGCGCACATCTTGTTGGCCAGCATGGACAGGTTGTAGACTTTCTGCTTCGGGTTGGGCTTTACCCCAAAGCTCCCGTTCTTGACCATCACGCTGAGCTGAAAGTGGGGTATCTTCACAAACCTTGCGTTGGGGTACTTCCGTTCAGCCCACGCAATGTACCTGTCCAGGTAGCTATCCTTAATGAGGTACATAAAAACGCATAGCACCTCCCGAAACTGCGCTGAAAGCATGTCGAGAAGCACTATGCTGCCCTTACCTGCCGCCGAGTGGAACAGGATAACCCTGTCGGTAACGGATGCAACGCGGTGGATGATACCGGCTGCTGCGCTGGCGCTCATGGCTGCTGCGGCGGATTACCCGCGGAGGTCGTAAGCGCCGCTCCTCCGGTTGTACCGGTAGCTGGCGTTGCCTGCAATGGCGCGGGCGTTTGCCTTGGAAAAGTTCCTACCCCGCGCGGTTTCGTACCGCTTCTGGTTTTTCCCTGTTCCCTTGTCGTAGGCGCTTACCTCAAACCTGAAATTTCTCATGGCTTTTGATTTTTTAAATGGTTAACAATAAATAAAAAGAGGCCAACGCCTTTCGGTGTTGGCCTCGTGGGGCTCTATAGCATGTAGCAGTATAGCTTGTCCTGACCTTTTTTAGCCGTGCGCTACTACGTCGCCCAGCTCAAACTCGTACACCTGATCGCCCTTTTTCCAGCCCTCCGGTACGTCGCGCAGGTACTCAACGAGGCGGTTTTTCAGAACGCGCACGTCCACAAACTTGCTGTTGGGCTGGTTGCCGGCGTACAGGTGAAGCACCTTCACCTGCCTTACGGCATCCCACTTGACCTTGCGCTTGTCGATGTAGCGCAGCAGCCGGACATCGTAAAAGGGGCTAGCCCTGCGCTGCTCCAGCTGCTGCTCGCCGGAGATGATGGCGCTGATGTAGCGCTCCATCGTGCGGAGCGATAGCCGCTCAACCCAATACTCATCCCCGTCGTACTCTTCGCTATCGCCTACTTCGATTTTATCTACAGCATTTTCGCTCATGGCTTTTTTCGCTTATGAATTTTTAGTTTAACTTGATGCACAGCCCGATACGCTACAAAGATACGCATTTTTTGCCACACCTGCAAGCCTGCATGCGCGTGGCTATCAAATACTTGCTCGCACCGGTGGGGGCGCTGTGTCGCCGCAGCCGGTGGCGGTGGCGACAAACGCCGCCTTGCACCGGCTGCACCTTATTTCAATGCGGTAATTGTTGCCGCCTATAGCTACGCCGTGCAGCCTGCCGCAGCGCGGGCATCGTATCTCGTGCTTGCTACCCATGCCGCAAATTTCGGAAATACCGGCGAAGCTGCCAAGGGTTTGGGCGCTATTCTATAAACATTCTATAAACTTAATATTAACAAAATTCTCCCTACAATACAAAGGATTCCTTTACCCTTTGCGATATGCCCTCCACCAGCTCCCGCGTTTGCCGGTTGGTCTCCATCAGGCTGGGGATGAGCTGCAAGGCGTGGCTTACGGTGGCGTGGTTTTGGCCAAAGTAGGCGGCTATGCCCTCTAAGCTGTTTTCGCTGCTGCTAAGCCTGCCCCTGTGCATAGCGGCAAGGTAGTAGAGCACGTGCCGCGGGAAGCACGCGCTGCGCCTCCGCGACTTCACGTGCAGCGAAGCGGGGCTCACGCCGAACGCCTCGCATACCAGCTGCTCCAGCGCCGCTATCGTAAGCCTCTCCTTGCGGCGTATGCCCGCGTAGGCATAGGGGGATATGCGGTGGCTGCCCACCGTCTCGATGGCCGCCGCTGGTCTGTAAGCTCCTTTCTTATCGCGCTCCATGCTTTGCTGCTATTCCGATTTTTGCTTCAAAAATTCTACTGCTTTGCGGATTGCTTTCAGGCGGGGCTTATACCATGCCCTATAAAAAGCTTCGTCTGAGGGGTAATCTTTTCTATCCACTTCCCAGTAGCTGTAGTCGCCGTACTCGCCGTACTCGCCAAAGTCAATACCGTTTGCCTCCTGTATTTTTGACATCACCGTGTAGCATACCGCCTCCGGCGCTTCTAAGCGGAACTTCAGCGCGCAGTCAAGCGACTCACGCTGATGCGCCGCTCTGCATTGCAGCATGGTTGACAGCAGCTTTCGCAAAATCCGGCAGTAGCTCACGCCCTTAAAGCAGCCGTATGACCCGTAGCTTCCGCCGCTCCAACACAGCACGGGAAAGTCAATGTATTCATACCGCCGGACTTCTTCGGGCGGGGTTACGAGGTTTCCCTCAAAATCAGCGTCGTTGATGTGAACGTAAAATTCCTCCCCGTTTACTTCGACCTCCACATAATCATTGGCGCTTCCAAATTCGCTCTCTACCATTTGCAGCAATAATTCGTAGTCGAAGTCGTCCGAATTTACGTCGTGCGAGCTGTCTATGCGCAGAACGTAGTAGCGGGGTCTCGTGTCTATCGGAGTGAGCCAAGCAATTTGCAAGCCATCGCCGTCAACTTCAGAGATTAGCTGGGGCTTCACTGCGCAATCGCTGCCCCAAAAGCTTATCTTCTGCTCGCGCGTTTCGTACTCAATGAACTTTTGAATGTCTTTTTCGGCGCTGGACGATTTCTCTCCGGCGGCTGGGTCTTCAAGCATTCGCTTGTTTACTTCGACCAATTCTTCCATATCGCTTACCCCTGACATGGCGGCGAGTAATTTTTTGCCGTCCTCTGTCGTTGGCCTCAAGATTGGGTCGGGCGAGGACTTCGGCCAATTCACAAAGTCTACTACCTCGCACGCTCCGAACTGCTTGTGATGTACAACATCACCCTTTTTTAAGCCCCATTCTCCATTTGTTTTCATATCGTATTTATTTAGTAAGTTTGAAATTAATTAGCTTGAAATCGTAGACCCACACAAAGGGGTTGCTTTCCCA
>JAIRXY010000225.1 GCA_031268055.1 Prevotellaceae bacterium
GGAGCATATCCCCCCAGCGGTGCCCTTCAAAGCCGCACTCCAGGGCGGCTTCTTTGAGTATTGCCTCCTCCATCCAGCGGATAGAATCGTCGCGGTCGCTCACCCACTCTGGCTTTGGCACGTTCTGCACCCAAGCCCTTCGGCGAATGCCGTAGCTGTCTCGCCACGGAGAGCGGAGGTACACGTACGGCACATCGTTAAACCGCCCGTCCAAGTAAAACGGGAATGGATAGGGCTCCGACATTTCGTCGTCGCCTGCCGGCGGGTATCCGCTGTACTGCACCCCCTCCTTATCGGTGCGCTTGGAGGCGCCGTTGCTCATTGTCCAGTCAAAGTGGTCGCGTATTCCGTCGTTAATCAGGGCGTACGCCAGGTCGGGGTATCCGGCTCTGTTGGCCGCCTCTGCGTAGCGCAGGTGCAGCAGGCCCGCCCTGTAAATAAACCACTTTCCCTGCCGTGCGTACTCGTTTTCGAGGCTGTTGTACTCAAGGTGAATGGTGCGGTTGTTGTCGGTTACCTGCGGGTAGTAGTCGTAGAGGTACTTCGCTACCACGGGCTGCCCGTTTACGTAGTCAAAAGAGGCTTCTCGTCCGCGCCCGTCAAAAACGAAGCTGTTTTCGCGCTGCACCTGCGCCTCCCATAGCGAATCGATAGCCCACTGCGAGGGCTTTAGGTAGTACTTTCCTTTTCCGGTGTTGGCAAAGAGCTCCACGAGGGGGTACTGCGGAGCAAATCGAGCGTCGTAGCACCATAGGGTAATCATTTCACGCCGTAGCTCGCCGTCGGTTGAAGACCTTGAAAAAATTTCCTTCCACTTGTTTCTGTACGAGCTTAGGTCAGCTCCCTTGTATCGCACGTAGCAGACCTGAAACCGGGGCTCGTTTGTACCGTCCCATACGTATCCATCCACCTTGTATGCGTAGTTTTCGCTTCCCGAAAACAGCTGCATTTCGGCCTCGCTAATAACGCTGTAGTAGCACTCGGCGGCCTCGGTGTATCGGTCGCTCCAGAGGTATAGGTCAGCCAGCATGAGCTTTTTGTTCAGGAAGAGCATGTTCATGTTGTATCCATCTGCCACGCTGTTGTAGAATGGCGAAGATGAGGAGAGGTTTTTTACCGGCACGGCGGCCATGCAGTCCACCAGCTTTTGCAACACCTCGTCAAACGTCAGCGCCGGAAATTTAGAGAGGTCTTCCAAGTCGTCCACCGTTGGCAGCGGGTCAGTAATGTAGGGAATGCTACCGAAGTGAATAGCCAGCTGGAGGTACACCCAGCACCTCACCGTAACAACGTCGGCGTATCGGTACTCATAGTCTGCTCGGCTCAGCTTGTTTTCGCTCCTCATCCGGTCAAAGTTGACCAGCACGTCGTTGCAGTTGAGTATCACCTCGTAAAATGGCGCAAGGTCGCAGTACACGTTGTCGGGGGTAGCGGTATGGTTGCTAATGGCCGTCATGTCGGCGGTAGCATTTGGGGTAATATCCATCAAGTCTGCGCGGAGCTCGTTGAGTATGATTACCCTGTCGGCCAGCCCCAGGAGCTTGCCGTAAATGCCCAGAATAGCGTTGTCGGCATCGTTGTAGTTGTTGTAGTGCTTATCGGCGTCTACCGTATTTTCATTCTGCACGTCGAGCAAGTTCGAGCACGCCGCCGCCCACAGCAGCGACACAGGCAATAGTATTAATCGTTTCAGCTTCATATTATTAAATGCTTAAATTTGTATTTTTAGCGTTACCACCAGATGAATCCGGGTTATTCAGGGGCAACCCTTAGTGATGCGAATTTGTAGAGACGGGGCGCGCCCCGTCTCTACTGTGCGTCTTTCGTAAATTATCTTGTTACATGTTATTTATTTCGCATTCCCTACGGGGTTTTAGGAACGTTTGCCGCTCTGCTCCCCTCTGCCCTCCTCTGCCCTCCTCTGCCTCCCTCTGCTCCCTCTGCCCTCCTCTGCTCCCTCTGCCCTCCTCTGCTCCCCCTTTCTGCCCCCCCCAGATAAATCTGGGGGTTATTCACAGGCAACCCCTACGGGGTTTTTCATTAATTCTTAATTCTTAATTCTTAATTCTTAATTATCTACAGTCCCAGCTTTACCCCCACCATAATACTCCGAGGCTGCGGCGTTACGCCCATATCGACGCCGTAGTACAGGGGGCTTTGCATTGTGCTAAACTCCGGGTCGTATCCCAAGTACTTTGTAAAGGTCAAGAGGTTAGCGCCGGTGACGTACACCTGCAATCCTTTTATGTAGCTCACGCTCAAAGGTATATCGTAAGAAAGCGATACGCTTTTCAGCCTGATGTAGGAGCCGTCTTCAATCCAGCGGTCGGAGAAGCGTGCGTTTCCCATAGGATCTCCCCACGCTGCCCTTGGGATGTCGGTTTGGTGCCCCTCCTTGCTCCAGCGGTTGATAATGGCGGTTGTTTGGTTTTCGGCTCCGGTCATTGATTCAACGCTTGCTCGGAGGGCGTTGTATATATCGTTTCCGTAGGAGAAGGTAATAACGGCGTTGAGCGTCAATCGCTTCCACTGTAGCCTGTTGACAATGGAGCCAAAAAAGTCGGGGTTAGGGTCGCCTATCACCGCCATATCTTCTTCGTTGATAACGTTATCGGAGCTGTTTAGGTTCAGGAATCGCACATCTCCTGCGCCAAACGGCGCCAGCGTTCCGTCGCCTCTCCTGATGTTCAACCCCTCGGCAGCGGCCTCGGACGAGGTGGCGTACACCCCGCCGGTTTTGTAGCCGTAAAACAATCCTATCGGATTACCCACCTTTGTCAGAATATTTGCATTGCCTACTGTGGTTATCTTTTCGTTGCCGTCAAGCTCCGTGAGCTCATTAGCGTATCGGGCAACGTTAAGGCCCATGTCCCACTTCAGCGCAGCGTTAACAATTCTTCCCCGCATACCCAGCTCTACGCCCTTATTGCTCAGCGCGCCATCATTTACAACATACTCGCTTATTCCGTAGTAGTCCTTTCCCTGCACCCACGTAAGCAGGTTGGCTGTTTTGCTTTGGTAGACGTCGAGCGTAAGGCAGAGCCTTTCGTTTAGCAGGGCAACGTCTAAGCCGGCGTTGAGCTTGGTTGTTGTTTCCCACTGCAGGGCGAGGTTGGCAATATTTTCCCTCACCAGCCCGTAGTATCCGAGCAGGTTTTGCGAGGCGTAGCTGGCGCGCGCGGCGTAGTAGCCTATATCGTCGTTTCCCGCAAGGGAGTAGCTAGCTCGGAGCTTGAGCAGGTTAACCCATGCCGGCAGCGCAATAGCCTCCTCGGACGAAATGAGCCACGCCGCGCCAACAGAGGGGAACACTCCAAATACATTATCCAGCATTGCCACTCCGCCCTTACCTTCTTTTCCAAACCTCGACGAGCCGTCCATAGCCACGTTGAGCGATAGCAGGTAGCGCCTCTTGTAGGCGTACTCACCGTTGAGGTAAAGCGAGGCCCACTTCCAGCTGTTGAGCAGCCCAGATACGCTTGCCAAGTCAATGCTTCCGTTGCCCAGCGTCTGCATGTCGTCGCTCGAGGAGTTGTAGGCGTTAATCCAGTCGTTCTCTGCGCTGTTGGTTTGGTAGCGAACGCCAAGGTTGGCGGTCACCCGGTGTTCTCTGGTAAAATCCTGCCGGTACTTTAGGCGGACATCGGTATAGTACTGCAGGTAGCGCGCCACCAATCCCTTCATCTCGTTGTGCACCACCCCCGACGAAAGGGGCTCGTGGCTCAGCCCATTTTCCGGCAAAAAGATTCTTTCGCGCGTCTTGTCGAAGGTTACGCCAAAAGTAGCGTTCAGGGCAAAGTACTGCCCAAGGTCAAGGTTGAATCCTATGTTTCCGAAAAAGCGGTAGCTTTTGCTCGTTATCGAGGTTTTGCCGTCAACCAAAGCGGTGGGGTTGCTCACGCCAAAAACATCGGCCTGCTCGTAGTTGGGCGTTTGTACGTTCTGCTCGTTGTAGAGGTAGGGCGACATAAAGGGCGCTTTTATCAAGCTAACGTACATTGGGTTAAAGTTTTCCGACAATCCTTCGTAGGGCAAGCTGCGGTCGCTGTAGGAAACGCTCATGTTGGTTTCCATCTTCAAGTACTTGAGTACGCTCACCTGCGAGTTGAACTGCGTGTTGTAGCGCGCAAAATCGGTATTTTTGATAGCGTTTTCATGGTTAAGGTATCCCACCGAGAGGGCATACAGGGCAACGTCGTCTCCACCCTTGATGGAGACGTAGTAGTTTTGGCTAACGCTGTTCGCAAAAATCTCCTTTTGCCAGTCTGTTTCCTGCCGGTAGCGGTAGTAATCAGCGTTGCCTTCTACCCCCCAGCTCCGAATCGCCGGTTTTTCGGCATTAATGTAGGGCAAAGCCTGAATTTGGGCAGGCGTATACGCCCCGCTGGTCGACAGCATTTCTATCAGGTAGGGTCTATACTCCTGCGAGCTCATCATGGGGTAGCGGTTTGAGGGGGCAAGGTTAATCCCTCCGTAGGCGTAGAAGTCTATCTTGGTTGCCTGCTCCTGCGCCCTTGCCGTTTCTATCAGAATTACCCCGTTGGCGCCCTTGCTTCCGTAGATGGAGGTAGCGTCTTTGAGCACGGTAATAGCGTCAATATCTTTTATGTCAATTCCTGTTAAGGGTGTAATGCTGTTTCCGCTGATGAGCGATGGCGCCATTGGCGAATTTTCGTACGGTATTCCGTCCACCACTATCATTGGCTGGCTGTTGGCGTTCAGGGAGTTAAATCCCCTCAGGTACATGTTTCCGCCCGCCCCCTGCACACCCGACCGCATCAGGGTGTTAACGCCAAGTCCTTCGTCCTGTATGAGGCTTTCTGCGCCGGCAACGGCTTTTTTGTAGCTACCCTTACCTGCAATTGTCGCAACGGAGGCTGTAGAGGCTACCCAATCCCTGCTTCCAAACGGCGTTCCTACCTGCCTGTATATGGTTTTAAAGGATTCGTCGTGAAGCAGTACGGTCAGCTCCCTGTCGTTCAGCGCCAGCGCCTCCTTATAGGCAAATCCGGCCATGCGCACCTGAATGACGTCTCCTATTTCGGCGTTCTCCAGCGCAAACCTCCCCGCGTCGTCGGTAATGGCCGTGGCTACACCGGGTATGATTAACGACACGCCGGCTATTGGCTGACGGGTTTCGGCGCTGAGCGCTACCCCTGTCACCGTAAAGGTCGCTACCCCCGCTACCGTAAAGCTACTTTTTACATTCAGATCTACAGCTTTTTCGCTAACCTCCTGCTGGGCTGCTACCCCCATCGACAAAAGAAAGAGTAGGAAAAAAAGCAACGATTTTGTTTTCATACGTATAAATAATGTTTTTAGTTGTCAACAGTCAAATTAATCGTCTTCGTTCGGCAGCACCGGCGCCAGCTTAATGTAATCGAGAAATAGCAATCCCTGAGCGCTTGCGGTTGTTGCCCGCGTGGTGTTGCAGAGCCACATCGTCATTACGCCGGCGTTGCCCACCTTCATCGTATCGGCGCCCGTGGCAGACAGCGGCGCGCTAATGAATTGCGGAGATTTTCCATCCAGCGTGAGCCTCCACTTTCGCAGCCTCGTTTCCTTGTATACGCCGGCCGTATCGCTGCCCACAAAGCATACTTCGTCTCCCAGATAGTTGTTGCTCACCGCGTCGGCGTTCACCTTGCTGAGTCCTTTCGCAAGCGTAGCCGCGCCCGGTAAAGAGATGAAGAGCTTCTGCTCAAGGCGGAATCGTTGCTCCGGATTGGAGTAGTGCTCTTCAATATCGTCGTACGCCACGTAGCGAACTTCGTAGCCCACCGAGTACACATCAGCCTTGTACTCTACCCAAAAGTTTGTTACGTTGGCGCGGTACTTGTCCGACCACAAAAACGTTTTGGAAAGCCAGCCGTACTGCTTGTTTCCCCAAGCGTCCTCACCGATATAGAGCCTGTCCTGCTGAGTAGCGCTGCACGCCAGCAGAATATCTTTTGCTCCGCTGGCCCACAATGGTTTGTAGCGGGTAAACAGGTACTGCGGGTCGGCAGCCGCCGTAAAATTTTCACCTTCTACTACCACCGGCTTTATCTTGTCGCGCAGCCGGATGTTGGCGCTGCTCAGCACGTACACTCTCCCGTTGGAGGCCTCAAGCTGCTCCTTTACCTCAGCGCCTTTCAAGCGCCCCGTTACTCCAAAAATGTTGGTTATGGTGTCGCGCAGAACGGGGTCGCTTATTCGCCCGGGAAACGTCAAATCGCGGCATACATGGAAGCTGGTCAGCTTCTCTGACTCCTGCACATTCGGCAGGGTAAAGTAGGGGTTGAACTTGTCGAACAGCCTGAAAAAGCCATCATCTTCCAGAACGATGTAGGTCAGCTCCTGCGTTTCGTCGTTGAGGGGCACGGCGCTCAGAAACTCATTTACGTCTACCCACACCGTGTCGTACACCGGCTGCCCCTGCTCGTTTACGCCCTTCCTGACGCTCCTCGTCATGTCCATTTCGCGCCGGTTCAAGCTTCGGATGTAGTCTACCTGCGAGTAGCCGCGCAGTCCTCGAATGTACTCCCAGATATTTTGCTTCACGTCAAAAATCTTATTCATGCCGTGCGCCACGCCGTTGCTTGCCACGTGGTCCGGCGAAGCAATTTGCGCGCCGTTGAATGTTTGGAGCTGAGGGTCGTAGATAATCAGCTTGCCGTTGATTGTCTGCATGCGCCCGTGCAGCGCAGGGTCCGACGAGAGCTTTTTTTCGTAGGCAACGTGGCACGACACAATGGAGGCGAGGGCGGCCTTATCCTCCATGTTGACTCCCTGCCAAGCGCTGTTTGCAGGCGCAAACACCGTAAAGCTGTTTTCGCTGCTCAGCACGCTATCGTAGCCTGTCAGCGTCAGCGCCTGATAGAAGCTGCTCCAATCGGGATTTTCCCGTATAATGTCCAGCAATCCAACGTTCACTCCGCTTTCGGTAGCTTTAGTATGTTCTTCCCACCTGTCGTCTTGGCAGGCTGCGCAGAGAAGCGCAAAGGCGCAAGCGCACAGCGCTGAGTATAAGTGTCGTTTCATGTTCTTCTCTTTTATTTATATGTTAGCTATTTATATTTTTCCCAATAAATAATTTTACGCGCCATATCAATGGTCATCGTTATCAGCCGAGCAAGCTTTATCGTATGGCCAGATTTCCTCGCAGGGCGTTCCCCTGTATACGGCGTTACCCATCATGTCGAAGCGCGGCCACAGCTGGTCGTCAAGCACAGGGATAAAGTGTATCATGTCCAAGAACATATCGGTATTTCTGCCGCGGTCTATCACGTCGCACCTAAGCGTGTGCCTCCCCGTCGATTTCACCTCTATCGTACCCCAAAGGCGCGAGTTGAGCTCTCCTCTTCTTTCTTTTGCCATGTATCGCCTCATTCCCGTTCCCTCAAGGGTAGCGGCAGCCGTTTCGGTGTCGTAGTACTCGGAGAAGTTCACCGCGCCCAGCTGCTGGCTTTCCTGTCCTTCCTGCATGAAGGTAGCCCGCACCCTGCACGTGGTAACATCCGCTCGCCGGAAGCAGACCCACACCTTGTAAATTCCCTCTGTGAGCAGCGGCAGCGTAAAGTCGACCCTCGAAAGCCTGTACCACCTGATGGTAAGGTAATCGCGGTTGACCACCTGCCAGTTGTTGGAGTAAGCTCCCTGAAACCCGTATCCAAACTCGCCGTATGTGCTAACGCCGGAGGCAAGGGTCATTTTCATCTCCGTGAAGGTTTGCGCCACGTCCCAGGGTATGCCAAAGCCCGACTTCCGAAAGCGGCTGTCCTTCATTACCTCCGGCTGCTCGGCCACATCCCAGAACACCGCCTGCGCTCCCCGCGTTTGGGGGCCTATGTATCCGTTCACCTCCAGCAGCACCCCGTTGTAGCAGCTCAAATCGGTATAGTCCGATTCCTTATCAATGGGCATCCCCCTTTCGTAGGTATCTTTGTTGATATATTCGTTTACCAGCAGGCTATCTTTTTTTACCTTAAACATAATAGCTTGGTTGGGCGCAAGCGACTGAAGCGCGCTTGCGTTCGACAAGTCAACTACGTAGTACAGGCCTTTCAGACAGTGGTAGGCGGCAAAGCTCCACAGCAGCTCATCGCCGCTGCTAATGCCGGGCAAGGCCTTGCGCAGGTGCACTATCAGGCTGTCTACGTTGGGGATTCCCATGTCCAGAAACGCCGCGTTGCTCTGCACAAGCACGCTATACCACACGTTATCCTCCTTGCTGTTAGTCAGCGTATCAATCCAGCCCGTAACCCGCATAATTTCCTTAAAGAGCGAGTATTCTTCGGGTAGCGCCGCTATTCGCTCGCCGCAGGTTTCCGCAGGCGGCTCCAGCACGCGGTCTATCTTATGGATGTAGCCGTTGGCTGCCTGAATATCCTTTTGCAGGATGTTGGCCTGCCGGTTGATCTGAATGGTAATGCTGCCGTTATCATTAATTGTTTTGGTAGTTAGATATTTGGCCAGCATGGTGGCCAGCGGCAGCCTGCCGCCAACAAAGTCGGCTGTAGCAAACGCCACCTGATCTTCAACGCTATGGCGCACTACGTGGTACTTGACAACTTGCGCGCACTCGTCGGGCGAAAGCTCCGCCACAGACGACTTTCCCTTCTCCTGCAGGTAAATGCGTACAGCATCGTTGGAGGGCACAAAGCAGGTGTAGATGCCGTAGGCATGTAGCATGTCACGAAAATTTGCCCTGTCGACTATTTCCAAAAATGCAGACATCGAGGAGTCCTCCTGCGTGATGTAGTCATCAATCGTCAGCGCATCTGAGGTGAGGAATGTTTTTCCATACATCTCATCTCTGCATGAGCTGTACTGCGCTATAGCGGCTACCGCCAGGAGCGCCAATAGCGATAAGCGTACTATTTTTGCTGCGTGTTTCATACGTAAATAATAAATTAAAAAATATAGCAATTCGTCTTCAAGGGTGTACACCAATTTCGCGGCAAGGTTTAGCTACCTGCGCCGCTGCCCCACCCCGTCAGTACTGCAAGTAAAACTCGTTTTGTATCAAATTTTTGTTTATTTCTACTGTGTTAACGTATATAGGCCAGTAGAGAAACCAGCTGTTGGTGTACTTCACCTGCAAGCTAGCCTGCTTCTCCGGCGGGGCGCTGTTGATGGCCAGCTGCATCAGGTATTCACGGTTTTCATCGTTTACGCCGTAGCTGTCACGGCGAGCAAACCTTAGCACGTCGTACCAGCGCTTACCCTCAAAGGCAAGCTCGCGGGCGCGCTCGTTCAGTATCAGCTTTTCCAAGGCTTTTCCGTTAATCGGGGTACCCGGATCGCTGTCGGAGTTCTCCACGGCATTGGCTCTTTCTCTGATTTGGCGCACCAAGCCGTAAGCTTCGCTAAGCAGCGCTTGGCTGTTGCCCCGAATGCCAAGCTGATTCAGGGCTTCGGCCTTCATTAGAATAATATCGGCGTAGCGGTAAACTATCCAGTGGGGAAACTCCTGCGACGTCCGCAAGATATTACCCGACCGGCTGGTGCCAACGTACTTCCAGAGGTAGCCGCCTCTGTAGGAAAAGCTGCTGCCCCGCACGTCTTCGGCCTCCTTGTCGCGCTCGCTTTCGGGAAAAACAAGCTCATCCAAAATCAAATCGTTGGATGTTATCTTGGGACGGTTGGAGTTAAAGAGGTCGTAGAACGGGTTGGCCAACGTTTCGTGCTGCTTGGGAAACTGCAGCTCAAAAATGCTCTCCACGCAGTTGCCAACAATATACAGCTGGTCAAACAGGTAATCGGCATCGGAGGTGTTGGCGTAGTACACCGTATCTACCACAACGCTTGCGTTGTCGAGCACCTGCACCAGCTCTCGGCTTACCGGAATTAGCGAAAACTGCCCGGAGCCAATGATGCGCGTACAGAGCTCGCTACACTTTTCATAATTTTCCTGCCACAGGTAAATGTCTGCAAGCAAAGCCATTGCCGCCCAGCATGTTATTCTGCCTTTGCTCTGATCGTTGCTGTCGTAGGCAATGGGCAAGTCGCTTAACACCGACTCCAAATGCAAAATCAGCGAATCCAGTATCGCTCCGCCGTCGGTTTTGGCGTAGTAGTAATCCTGCGTATCGTCGTCGGAGGCTTTAAGCACCAGCGGCACGTCTTTGAACGAGCGCACTAAGTAGAAGTACATCAGGCTACGAATGGCGGTTACCTCGCCTATGTACTGCAGGTAGAGGTTGTCGTTAAACGTTTGATCTTGCTCCTTTACCAGCGCCGCCTTTTCAATCACCTTGTTGCACTGGTTAATGGTGGCGTAAAATTCGTCCCACTTAACAATCGCATTTTCAGGCGTAATTTCACCGCGCATAATGTACAGCAAGGCCGAGCCGCTCGCCGAGGTTGAGGCTATCATGTCGGCTCGCGCCTCGCCCCAGTAAATAAAGTTGTTTACCATGTTCTTGTTCAGCAGCGACGAGTAGCATCCAATCACCACAGAGTGCACATCCTCTTTTGTTTTCCAGTAATCGTCCTCCACCACGCCATCGTAGGGCTTTAAATCAAGCCAGCCGGTGCACGATGATAGGGCGGCCGCAAGCGCTACAGCGCTGTATAAATATTTTCTTTGCATTCTCTTAAAAATTAAAAATTGCACGTCTAAAATGTTGCGTTAATGCCAAACATGAACTCTATGTTGCTTGGCGCCTTCGATTCGTCGTAGCCTATGGAGTAAATATCCTTGGATACGTTGCGTATGCTAACCTCCGGATTCATTCCGGTGTAGTTTGTCCACGTGTAAAGGTTGTACACGGTAAAGTTTAGCCCCAGGTCCGAGAGCCCTATTTTTTTCACCAGCGCCTTATCGAAGCTGTACCTCAACGTCAGCGATTTGAACTTCATGAAGGAGCCATCCTCCACGTACCTGTCGGAGCCCAGCCAGTTGTAGCCGTCCCTGAAGAGCGCGCGCGGCAAAAGTCCCTCCGGCGCTTCTTCGGGGTTGTCGTATGGGTGCGTCCACCGGCGCAAGACAGCGGTACTCTGGTTGCTAAAATCGTTCATTTTTTCCATCTCCATTTTGGTAGAGTTCACAATGTCAAATCCGTAGCGGAAGTAGAAGTAGGCGTCGAGCGACCAGCCCTTGTACCTTATAGAAGGGCCAAATCCACCGTACAGCAATGGGTTAGCGTTGCCCAAATACACAATATCCATGTAGTCGATGTTGCCATCATGGTTAATATCGCCATACTTAGCGTCGCCAGCCTTAAATACGTAGCCGTTGGTTGGGTACCAAAACTGCATCTGTACCGGCATAAGCTCGCCCTTGTCGTTGTACGTATAAATCTTCTCGCCGGTAACGCCCCGCGCAATGGTTTGGTCGTCGTTGAGGTAAACCCCTTCGTAGCGGTATCCGTAGAACGACCCAAGCGGGTTGCCCTCCTGTATGCGCGCCATAAACTTACCGTTGTCGGCGGTGGCCGTTGTAGAGAGCGGTACGTTGTCGCTCAGCGAGCGTATCATGTTCTGGTTTCTCGAAAGCTGCACCCGAAAGTCTACCTGCCAATCCTGCCTTTTTAGGGGGGTAGTAAATATGCTCAGCTCCCACCCGTCGTTATCCATAGTACCCACGTTCATGTATATGGAGCTTACGCCGGAAACGTTCGGGATGCCTACTTTTTCAAACAGCAGGTCGTTGGTGGTTTTTCGGTACCAGTTAAAGTCAATATTCACGCGGTTGTTGAAGGCAATGAGGTTGGCGCCAAGGTTGAGCTCGCTGCTCATTTCCCAGCGCAGGTTGCTCAGCGTCATGCCGGTGGGGTATACCCCCAGCTCGTTCAAGTAGCTGTAGGTATATGAGCTGTAGCGGTTATAGTACAGGTAGTTCTTGTCCGGCACCTTGCCGCTCTGCCCGTAGCTGGCGCGAAGGCTCAGGTCGTTCAAAAATTTCAGCTCGCGCACGTAAGGCTCGCCCGATATCCTCCAGCGCCCCGACAAGCTCGGAAAGTAGCCAAACCTGTAGCTTGGGCCAAAGCGTGAGTTGCCGTCGGCGGTGATTACTCCGTCGATGATATACCGGTCAAAAAAGCTCCACCCAACAAACATGGTAGCCTGCACCTGCCGCTCCTGCGACATGCCCGAGTTGGGCGATATGAGCCGCGAAAGGTTTGAGGGGTCGGTGAGGTAGATGGAGGCCGTGTTGGACGACAGCGCCGAAAATGCCTCCGTTTGCTTATCGGTGGTGTTGAGCTTCACAAGCGAATTGAGCTTAGCCCACTCGGTAATCTTCGATACAAACGACAGGGTATTATTTATCTGAACAATAAATGTTTCTTCATCGGCGTCCTGCGCGCGGTTGACCGAATTTTCTATCCACGGACGGCCGGTAGCAACCTGCGGCAAAGAGCCTTTGTTTTTTTTGCTGCTGATATCAAAGCCCACCGTGCCGGTATACTCCAGCTTCCCCGGCAGGATCTGGTATTGCAGCGTAAAAACGGGGCGAACACGGTCGTCGATTACGGCGCGGCTGCTCTCGTAAGCCATTGCAACAGGGTTGTATATCCCCTTCTCATTTTTGCTCAAATCGGCGTCTAAAAAGCTACCCTGAGGCGTTTCGGCAGGCGAAAAGTAGTTGGGGGTAAGCACGCCCTCCGTCGTATACTCATACACCGACTGGCTGGGCATCTTGGTGTACGTTGTTGCGAGCAGGTCTTTCATAAAGGCGTTGTTGCTCTCTCCGTGCACGTAGCTCATATCGGCAACAACGCGTATGCGGTCGGAAATTTGGTAGCTCAGGTTGAGGGTTGTGGTAAACCTGTTGTAGCTGGTATTGATAATATTGCCATCTTCGCTCAGGTAGCCCGCCGATATTCGGTACAGCGCCTTCTCGCCGCCCCCCGACAGGGCAAAGTTGTGCTCCTGCTTAAAGGCCGTTTTTTGTACTTCGCTTACCCAGTCGGTATTTTGGCCGTAGTTGTAAAAGTCGTAGGGGTTGTTGGGGTCGCGCGCAAACTCCGGGTAGAGATCCAAGTTCAGCGGAGAGCCGGCGTTGGCGGCCGATTCGAGGATAAGCGTAGAGTACTGGTCGCCGTTGAGCGTGGGTATGGCGTCGCGCGGCGCCGACACGGTGCCCTTAAAGCTGTACGAAAGGCGAGGCTTTCCCATGCTGCCGCGCTTGGTGGTAATCATCAGCACCCCGTTGGCGCCCTTGCTGCCGTACATCGCGGTAGAGGCGGCATCCTTGAGAACGGTAATTTCCTGAATATCGCTGGGCGATATGTTCAGCAGCTGCGAGTAGTTTTCTTCGTCGGCTGTGGCAAAGTCGAAATCCGACGATATGGTGGTCTCGTATGGAAGGCCGTTGACCACAATGAGCGGGTCGGAGTTGTTGTTGATGGAAGCCGTGCCGCGTATGCGAATGGACATGCCCGAGCCCGGCTGACCCGAGTTGGCAACAATATCTACGCCTGCCAGCCGCCCCTGCAGCGCCTGATCGACGGAAGTTACCGGAAGAGCGTCAATATCCTTTGTATCCAGCTTGCTGTAGGCATACGTCATATCCCTTTCGTCGATGCCGAGCGCCCCCACCCTCACCTGCTTCTGCGCCGAAATAACCACCTCGTCTATATCTGTCGATGACTCTTCCAAGGACACATTGATAACAGCCTTGCTATCAATAGCAATCGTTTGGCTTTTGTAGCCCAAATACGAAAACACCAGCTTGTGCCCTGCCACATTTTGTACGGTAAGGCTGTAGCTACCGCTCATATCCGATTGGGTACCGCTGATAGTACGGTTATCCTTGTCGGTTTCGATAATGCTTACGCCAACCAAAGCTGCGCCTGCGCTACTTTTATCAACCACCTTTCCTCTGATAAGCACCTTACTCTGAGCATAAAGCATTTCGGCAGGCATGGCTGCGGAAAGCGAAATAAAGGTTAGTATTTGAAACAGCTTCCTCATTTGATTTTATATTTTTGCATACTATCTACAGATTTACTATTTTAATCGCGCCCATAGTAGCGTCAATTCGGCTTATAGGCCAAAAAGCCATCAACTTCATGCAGCACCGCCTTAGGGCCAAACAGGTTGCTACGATTTTCGCCTGCCTCTACCGCTACAGACCGCTGCTCCGACAAAGGCTCGGCCAGCTCGTGGGTCACAAACTGTAGGTTGTTGTTAACCTTGCTTACTTCTACAAAGGTGCTGGTTTGCACATAATTTATCTCTGTTTTTAGCGCCGTAGCAATAACGGCGTTATCCTGCAGGGCGCCCGAGCTAAATACCACCTTGCTATACCCGTCATT
>JAIRXY010000252.1 GCA_031268055.1 Prevotellaceae bacterium
TGTACCCTACGGAAAATCGGCGTATGAGATTATTTATGAGCACGCCAAGCCGCTGAATATTCCGCTTGCTTTTGGATTTCCTGCCGGACACCAATCCCCCAACATGGCGCTAAGCTTAGGGCGCAAGGCGCTGCTGACGGTGGACAACGAGCACGCAGCGCTGCAATACTTGTAGCGGCAAGCGCCATCAAAAAAGACAGAGTAAAACTAATTATTTCACATCATATTTATACACAACTACTTAAATTTATTTTGATGAAATCATTTTATTTTCTTTCAATTTTTCTTCTGGCGGCGCTATCGGCGCTATCGCAACCCAAAAAGATTTACCAAAACGGCTGGATTGATTTTAATAAAAACGGCAAAAAGGATGTGTATGAGGACTCGAAAGCCTCCGTTGACGCTCGCATCGACGACCTCTTGCGCCAAATGACGATGGATGAAAAAACAGCTCAGATGGCTACGCTCTACGGCTCGGGGCGCGTCCTGAAGGATGCCCTCCCCACGCCGGAGTGGAAAAACGAAATCTGGAAAGATGGTATAGGCAACATCGACGAAGAGCACAACGGTCTTGGCTCTTTCAAAAGCCAGTACGCATATCCGTTTTCAAAGCATGTGCAAGCTATCCAAACCATACAGCGGTGGTTTGTGGAGGAAACGCGGCTGGGTATTCCCGTTGACTTCACAAACGAAGGGATAAGGGGATTAAACCACTATCAGGCTACCTTGTTTCCGGCGCAGAGCGGACAAGGCTCAACGTGGAACAAAGACCTGATAAGCCAAATCGCCAAAGTTACGGCTACCGAGGCGCGGGCGCTCGGCTACACAAACATCTACTCTCCCATTCTGGACATTGCCCAAGACCCTCGCTGGGGCAGGGTAGTGGAGTGCTACGGCGAAGACCCCTACCTTGTGGGGCAGCTGGGCAAACGAATGGTTGCCGGATTGCAGGAGCTCCGCGTGGTGTCTACTCCAAAGCACTTTGCCGTGTACAGCATTCCTGTGGGCGGACGCGACGGCGATACGCGCACCGATCCCCATGTAGCGCCCCGCGAGGTGAGGTCGCTCTTCCTCGAGCCGTTCCGCGTGGCGTTCGCCGAGGCGCATGCGCTGGGCGTAATGAGCTCCTACAACGACTACGATGGCGTTCCTGTCTCCGGAAGCTACCGCTTTCTCACCGAAATACTCCGTAACGAGTGGAACTTTAAAGGATATGTGGTCTCCGACAGCCACGCGGTGGAGTACCTCTCCGACAAGCACAAGGTGGCCAAAGATGCAGTGGAGGCTGCCGCCCAAGCGGTAAATGCAGGCCTGAACATCCGGACAAACTTTACGCCACCGTCGGACTTCATCCTTGCCCTCAGAGAAGCCGTGCAGCTGGGAAAAGTTTCGGAGGAAACTGTTGATTCCCGCGTGCGAGACATCCTGTACGTGAAGTTTTGGCTGGGATTGTTCGACAACCCTTACGTTGGCAACGAAAAAGAGGTGGAGAAGATTGTTGCCTGCCCCGAGCACAAAAAAGTTGCGCTGGAGGCTGCGCGCCAATCCGTCGTGCTGCTGAAGAACGACAGCGCCATGCTTCCCCTGAGCAAAAACCTCAAGAGAATAGCGGTGATAGGCCCAAATGCCGATGAGTACAAAGACTTTGTTTGCCGCTACGGACCTGCCAATCCGAAGATAGTAACCGTAAAGGAGGGGCTGCAAGCTTTGCTGCCCAACGCCCAAATTGTGTACGCAAAAGGTTGCGACATTGTAGACAAACGTTTCCCCGAAAGCGAAATTATTCCCGAGCCCCTAACCCCCGAAGAGCAGCAGATGATAAGCGAAGCTGTGAAAGCGGCGCAGGCAGCGGAGGTAGCCATAGTAGTACTTGGCGGCTCCGAGAGGACGGTGCGCGAATCGTTTTCGCGAACAAACCTCGACTTGGCCGGCCGTCAGCAGGCCTTGTTGCAGGCCGTTTACAGCACGGGAACGCCCGTAGCGCTGGTGTTGATAGATGGCCGCGCTGTTTCCATCAACTGGGCAGATAAGTATATTCGGGGTATCGTTCAGGCGTCGTTCCCCGGCGAGTTTACGGGGACTGCCATTGCCGAGGTACTCTTTGGCGACTACAACCCCGGCGGAAAGCTGGCGGTTACCTATCCCAAAACGGTAGGGCAAATTCCCTTCGCATTTCCGTTCAAGCCCGGCTCCGATTCCAAAGGCGAGGTGCGGGTTTGGGGGGCGCTGTACCCATTTGGATATGGGCTTAGCTACACCACTTTTGCCTACTCCAATTTGAGCATTACTCCCTCTCGAATCGGCATGTTGTCTACGGCTGAGGTATCGTTCACGCTTACCAACACCGGTCAGCTTGCCGGTGATGAAGTAGTGCAGCTCTACCTCAACGACGAGGTGAGCAGCGTTACCACCTACACGCAAGTTCTTCGCGGTTTTGAGCGCGTGCATCTGAAGCCGGGCGAAACAAAAGAGCTGCGGTTTACGCTCACGCCTCAAGATTTAGGTCTTTGGAACAGGCACAACGAATTTGTAGTTGAGCCGGGGTTTTTTACAATCAACATCGGCGAGTCGTCAAAAGACATACGGTTAACAGGGCGGCTGGAGGTGTCTGAATTGTAATTTTGGGTGTGATTAAAAAGCGTGATAGCGTAATAATTTAATAGCAACGTACATTAATGTAAAAAAACATCATCAAAGCGATTAAGTATTAGGAATTTATAAAATATAGGCCGAAAACGCTATGCACTTTTCGGTCTACATTTTTTTATCAACCACTTGACGCTTAACACTTGAAACTTTACTAATGTGAAATAAACCCAAATCCATACGCTGCATTAATTCGTAAAAAATCAACCGATTTTTTACGAATTAATGCAGCGTATACTATTTATAATCAAATTGTTATACCCGAAATTTTCTGACAACATTCATTAGAAATACACATTGGTTATCAGATAATTATATTTCAATGGGTAATTGAGGATAAAAATTACCAAGCGAGACCGTAACGACAATGCTGTATGAACTTACCATGCTCAAAACAATTTGTAAATAATTACATATAAATAAATTAGAAAATGAGTTGTGACAAATTTTATATTTTGTCGGCTGATAGTATTTTTTTTGTGTACTTTTGTTGTTCAATTTGGATTATTTACAAAATAGAAAAATTACAGCATTGAACGTAAGAATTAGTATCGCCAGCGCGCCGCACGCCGTATACGCTGCGCGCATTTGCGAGCTTATCAACGAGTCGGCAAAGCAGCGCGGAACGGGAATCGCCTCACGCACGCCGGAGTACATTGCGCAAAAAATTCGCGATGGAAAAGCGGTCATTGCTATTGACGTTGGGGTCAACGAGGTTGTTGGGTTCAGCTATATAGAGACGTGGGGGCACGGCAAGTTTGTTGCCAACTCTGGGCTTATCGTCAGCCCCGACTACCGCCATATAGGGTTGGCGTACAAAATCAAGAAAAAAATATTCAACCTTAGCCGCCAAAAATTTCCGCAAGCCCGCATTTTTGGGATAACCACCGGTTTGGCGGTGATGAAGATGAACTCGTCGCTGGGGTACGTTCCGGTGACCTTCTCGGAGCTTACCGCCGACGAGGAGTTTTGGAATGGCTGCAAGGGCTGCCGCAACTACGACATTTTGCAGCGCAACAGCTACCGCATGTGCCTCTGCATAGGAATGCTGTACGACCCCAAAAAACATCAAAGCTTCTACCAGCGCCTCATTGACCTTGTTCGCCGCCACAACCTCCGCGCGCAAAGGCTACGCTTCCGCTGGTGGATGCGCAACAGAAGGAGGAAAGGGAGAGTTGAAAATTATTAAGTTTGAAATCTGAAATCTGAAATTTGAGAATTATTTAAGCATGGAAAAAGTTTTGGTTGCCTTTAGCGGAGGGCTGGACACCTCGTTTTGCGTTAAATACCTAAAGGAAGAAAAAAAGATGGAGGTGCACACAGCCCTCGTCAACACGGGCGGCTTTAGCGAAAGCGAGCTCAGCGCTATCACCCGCAAGGCTGCCGAGCTGGGCAGCGCAAGCCACGTAAACATTGATGTTACGCAGGAGTATTTCGATAAGTGTATTCGCTACATGATTTACGGAAATATTCTCAAAAACGGCACCTACCCGCTCTCGGTAAGCTCCGAGCGGGCGTTTCAGGCTATCGCCATTGTGGATTACGCCAAGAAAATCGGGGCCAAGCACATTGCGCACGGCAGCACCGGCGCAGGCAACGACCAAGTGCGCTTTGACCTCATTTTTCAGGTTGTTGCGCCTGAAATAGGTGTTATTACTCCCATTCGCGACCTCGCCATTTCGCGGCAGGAGGAGATTGAGCTGCTGAAAAAGTATGGCTACGATTTCCCTTGGACAAAGGCAAAATACTCCATCAACCAAGGGCTGTGGGGCACGAGCGTAGGCGGCGTAGAAACGCTCAAGTCGGACGGCGAGCTGCCCGAAGAGGCTTACCCAACGCAGGTAAGCAAGAGCGGCTGCGAAAAGGTGCACGTTGAGTTTGAAAAAGGGCAGCCTGTGGCGCTCAACGGTAAAAAAATGTCCCCCGTGGCGCTCATCCGCGAGCTGAAAAGCATTGCAGCCCCCTACGGCGTTGGGCGCGATACGCACGTGGGCGATACCATTATTGGCATCAAAGGGCGCGTGGGGTTTGAGGCCGCTGCGCCGCTCATCCTCATCAAAGCGCACCACCTCCTCGAAAAGCACGTGCTCACCAAGTGGCAGCAGTACTGGAAAGAGCAGCTGGCAGGCTGGTACGGCATGCTGCTGCACGAAGCGCAGTACCTTGAGCCGGTAATGCGAGACATCGAAAAATTCCTTGAATCGACGCAGCAAAACGTGAGCGGCAGCGTTGAGGTAAAGCTGCAACCATACCACTTTGCCGTTGTTGGGTGCAAGAGCGCCCACGACCTGATGAGCAGCAAGTACGGCGAGTACGGCGAAATCAACAAGGCGTTTACCGGTAGCGATGTGAAAGGATTTACAAACATTCTGAGTATGCAAATGAAGATATACGGCGGAGTAAACGGGGAAATTGGGAGTTGAAAAATCTTGAAGCAGAAATACAAATGTCAAAAATCTCCATTGGTATTGTTGGCGGAGCGGGATACACCGCCGGAGAGTTGCTCCGTATTCTCATCGGACACCCGCAGGCAGAGGTAACGTTTGTGCATAGCGCCTCTAACGCAGGCAACAAGGTGAGCGCGGTGCACGGCGATTTGGCGGGCGAAACCGAGCTGTACTTCACCGGCGCGCTTGCCGACGTTGACGTGCTCTTTTTGTGCCTTGGGCATGGCCTGTCTGCCGATTTTTTGCAGAAAAATGTCATCGCAAGCCACACCAAGGTTGTTGACCTTGGCAACGATTTTAGGGTGAATTCAACGGCATGTGGCGAACGAAGCTTTGTGTACGGGCTACCGGAAATTTTTCGTGAGCAGATTCGCACCGCCGACAGCATTGCTAACCCCGGCTGCTTTGCCACCGCTATACAGCTGGCTTTGCTGCCGCTTACGCAAAGTAAGCTGCTGCAAAGCGAAGTGCACGTAAACGCCATTACCGGAAGCACCGGCGCAGGCCGTTCGCTGAGCGAAACAGGGCACTTCAGCTACCGAAGCGGCAACCTTTCCATTTACAAGCCGTTTGCGCACCAGCACTTGGGCGAAATTGAAAAAACGCTGAGGACGGTACAGGGCGATAGCATCCCCCCCATCAGCTTTATCCCCGTGCGCGGCAGCTTTACGCGCGGCATTTTTGCTACGCTCTACACCGAGTGCGACCTCTCCGGCGAGGAGGCCAACAGCTTGTACGAAAAATTTTACGAGCATCACCCATTTACCTTTGTGCTGAGCCGGGAGGTGTCGCTAAAAGAGGTGATTAACACCAATAAATGCTTTCTGCGCGTACAAAAAATCGGCAGGAAGCTGCTCGTCACCTCTGCTATTGACAACTTGGTGAAAGGAGCGTCGGGGCAAGCGGTGCAGAACATGAATCTCATGTTTGGGCTTGACGAGGCAGCAGGGCTAAAGTTAAAGCCGATTGGGTTTTAGCCTTAGCGCAAGCAAATAATAATTATACTATTAACTTTTTATAATAAAATTTCTCATTCGATAAGATTCTGTCGGATAAGAAAAGAAATACATTTGTGCATTAACTTGAACTTATGGCTTTTGTTTTTTATTGCGCTATATCATCCTTTATCGTAGCATTTTTGCTGCTGCCAATGCTCATCAAGCTGCTAACAAAGCAGCACCTGCTGGATATTGGCGGACGACGAAAGATACATAAAGGTTTTATCCCCTCAATGGGCGGGATTGCTATTTTTGTGGGCTTTGTTTTCTCTATAAGCGTGTGGATACCGCTGAGTGACTTAGCCTACTACCGCTACTTCTGTGCCGCTATGATTCTCGTCATCATCACAGGCTTGCGCGATGATTTTCTCCCTATGAGCCCTCGCGGTAAGCTCTTCATGCAGCTGCTGGCGGCTACTATGGTGGTGTGGGGCGAGGGGCACATGAGCATTCGCATCACCTCGCTCTGTGGATTTCTGGGCATTTACGAGCTGCCCCTTTTTGCCAGCTACGCGCTCAGCATCTTCGTGATTGTGGTTATCACCAACGCTTTTAACCTTATTGACGGGCTTGACGGGCTGGCCGGGCTGATTGGGCTAATAGCGTTCACCTTCTTGGCCGAGTGGTTCCTGATGGTGCGCGACGGGCAAAATCACACGTGGACTATGGGGCTACTGCTTGTTGCGCTCATCGGCGGCATAGTGGCGTTTTTGTGCTACAACTGGCACCCAGCCTCAATATTTATGGGCGATACGGGGTCGCTGCTGCTGGGCTTCATTCTCTCAGTGTCCATCATCAAATTTTTGCAAACCTCCAGCAGCCCAGCTTTCGTGAGCGATTACCGATTCAGCGCTCCGCTAAGCATGGCTATTGCTTTTGTTATCATTCCGCTATTCGATACGGGGCGCATTTTCCTGCTGCGCCTGAGCCAAGGCCGCTCTCCCTTTTTGCCCGACAAACTGCACATTCACCACCTGCTTATGCGCATGGGGCTTAGCCACTCGCAAGTTACAATGGTTATGGGTGTGCTACACGTGCTGCTGCTGGGAATTATCTATTTGGCTTCGCAGCGCTTGTCCGACAATTTTCTTATCCCAAGCCTTGTGCTTCTCTGCGTAGGCCTGCACTTCTTGCTCGACTACATTGTTAACGCTATCTTTCATCGCCGCCGAAACAGGGTGCGGGAGAGCATAACGGTGGTAACCAAGGAGTAGAATAAAGCAACCTGCTGCCAGCATTCCTCGGAGCGAATAAAGAATTAAAAAAAATGGAGTATACAGCTTAACAGCGTGCCGTAGTAAAGCAAAAATGTGTATCTTTGCCCCCTACGGCGCGTGCTGTTTTTACCAGCTCCCGGACAGAAAGGCGAGCCGTTGGATATCAAAAATACTAAACGCAGAGCATTGAACATTTTTGACATAGATCTTTGGTCCGAAATCTGGATAACCATTACGCGCAACAAAATGCGGAGCCTGCTCACGGGCTTTGGAGTGTTTTGGGGTATCTTCATGCTCGTCATCATGCTCGGTTCGGGCACAGCGCTGGAGACCGGAATCTTGAAAAACGTAGAGGGCTTTGCAACCAACACCGCTTTTTTCTTTACCGACAGAACGGGGAAACCGTTTAAGGGATTCCGCAAGGGGCGCAGCTGGGAAATGCACAACAGCGATGTTGACGTAATTCGCAAAACGGCGCAAAACGTGCAGTACATTTCGCCCATACTCTTTGGCGGGCGCGCCGAGGGCAACGTGGTGTACAACGACAGGGCTGGCGCTTTCAACGTGCGCGGCGTATACCCCGACTTTGCCAAAATAGAGCAGCAGCGCTTCCTCTTTGGCCGCTTTATCAACGATGTGGACGTGCTGCACAAGCGCAAGGTGTGCGTCATCGGGACGCGCGTGTATGAGGAATTTTTCAGAAAGAACGAAGACCCCATTGGGCAACAAATCCGTGTGAAGGGTATCTACTTCCAAATAGTTGGCGTTGTAGATGGGGTATCGGGGATACAGATTGGCGGACGCTCGTCCGAAACGGTAGCCGTTCCGTTCTCGACTTTTCAGCAAGCCTACAACCAGGGCGACAGGGTACACTTCTTAGGTATTACCGCCAGAGATGGCACAGACATAGAGCAGATGGAGCAGGAGGTAAAGTCAATTCTGCGAGCGCAAAATAAAATTGCCCCCGATGACGAGCAGGCCACAAGCAGCTTCAACGTATCGCGCATGTTCAACATGTTCAACTCGCTGTTTTTGGGCGTTCGTATGCTGGTGTGGTTTGTAGGCATCGGGACGCTGCTGGCGGGCATAGTGGGCGTGAGCAACATTATGGTGGTGACGGTGCGCGAGCGCACGCGCGAAATTGGCGTGAGGCGCGCGCTGGGCGCCAAACCGTCAAAAATTGTTGTGCAAATACTGACCGAAAGCTTGCTGCTTACCTCCATTGCCGGCTTGCTGGGAATGAGCGTGGGCGTGGGGCTGCTGAGCGTTGTGGATACGCTGTTGTCGGCCAACCCCAACCCCGATATGTTTTTTGTTCACCCGCGTATTGACTTCGCCTCGGCAATGACAGCCTCAGCAGTATTGCTGCTGAGCGGAGTAATGGCCGGCATAATCCCAACGTGGCGCGCGCTCAAAATAAAGGCAATTGACGCAATAAGGGAAGAATAGCGGGGGCAATTAAGAATTAAGAATTAAGAATTAAGAATTAAGAATTAAGAATTAAGAATTAAGAATTAAGAATTAAGAATACGGAATAAACAATATGTAATGGCGCTATTTTGTTAAACTATTGTTTTGTAGTGATATAGCAACTGTATTGTTATATCTTATTTATTTCGCAGACCTAACAATGTCAAAAAAATATTTCAATAGTGCAAGGAGGGATAAACACCTCATTGACTAATTCATAATTCATAATTCGTAATTCGTAATTATTTGAGTAGTAGATATAAAATGTAAATAACTTTAAAAATGAACACGGATGTGGTAGCGGTGTTGCGCTACAAAATCCGGTATCTGAAAATCTGAAATCAGTCATGAAAAAAATTTTTCGTATTGTTCTCCTCGCCCTGTTAGGCTTGGTTGTAGTGTTTACCTTTGTCTTTTTGTGGAAAAAATCAAGGCCAAAGGAAGTTGTGTACGAGGTTGTTATGCCCTCTGTTCGTACCATTGAAAATAAAACAGTGGCTACCGGCACGGTAGAGCCTCGCGACGAGGTGCTCATTAAGCCTCAAATTAACGGCATTATCTCGGAGCTCCACAAGGAGGCTGGCCAGCTCATCAAAAGCGGAGAGGTGATTGCTCAGGTTAAGGTAATTCCCGAAATGTCGCAGCTAAGCGACGCAGAGTCGAACGTGCGGCAGCAGGAAATCAACCTTGAATACGTACAGCAGGTATACGACCGCCAAAAAACGCTCTACGAGCAGGGCGTAATCGCCAAGGAGGAATTTCAAAAAACAGCCACCGACCTCACCAGCCAAGAGGAATCGCTTTCGCAGGCGCGGGACAGGCTGAGCATTATCCGCGATGGCATTTCCAAGAAATCAACCTCGTACAGCACCACGCAGGTGCGCTCTACCATTACCGGCATGATTCTGGATGTGCCCGTCAAGGTGGGCAACTCCGTTATACAATCCAACACGTTCAACGAGGGCACCACCATTGCCGCCATTGCCGACATGGGCGATATGATATTCAGGGGAAAGGTGGACGAAACCGACGTGGGTAAGGTGCGCGAGGGTATGACCATTACGCTCACGGTGGGCGCTCTGGAAAACGTCAAGTTCAACGCCGACCTTGAGTACATTTCGCCTAAAGGCGTAGAGGAAAATGGCGCGATACTGTTTGAAATAAAAGCTGCCGCCAAAATACCCAAAGATGTGTACGTGCGCGCAGGCTACAGCGCCAACGCCGAAATTGTGCTGAGCCGCGCCGATAGCGTGCTAAGCATCCCCGAAGGCTGCCTTGAGTTTCAAAACGACAGCGCATTTGTACAGGTGTTCAAAACCGAAACGCCCAAGCAGGAGTTTGAAAAGCGGTTTGTGGTGGTGGGGCTTTCCGACGGCATCAACATGGAGATAAAGGCAGGCTTGGCGGAGGATGAGAAGGTGCGAGGAAACGAAAAAATGGATAAAAAGAACTGAAGGTTATAACCGAAATATAGAGCAAGCACTATGAATTTTCCGAACTTAACAACACTTGCCGCCGCTGCCGGCCTGCTCGCGGGATTCCACGCGGTAGCGCACGCGCAGCCGTGGACGCTGGAGAGGTGCATTGAACATGCCATTGCCCACAACCTGAACATAAAAATGGAGGAAATCAACCACGAGTCGAGGGCAATAGACCTGCATACGGCCAAGTACAGCAGGCTGCCCAGCCTTAGCGCCGGTGCAGACCAATCGTTCTCGTTCGGTAGCGTGGAGGACACGAGAGGCGCTATCTCCAAGCAGAAAATGACGTCCAACACTTCATTCTCCGTCTCGTCGAGCATGCCGCTCTTCACCGGCTTTCAGATTACAAATGAAATCAAGGTACGGCAGTACAGCGTGATGGCCGCGGAGGAGTCGCTCAAAAGGGCAAAGGAAAACATTGCTGTGTCCGTGGCGCGGGCTTTTCTGGAGGCGCTGCTGAAGCAAGAAATCTACAAGATAAGCGAAGAAACGATGAACTTTACGCTGGCAAACGTAAAGAAAACCGAAGTTATGGTTAGCGCAGGCAACATGCCGCTGGCGCAGCTCTACGAGATAAAATCGCAGCAGGCATCCGACGAGGCGCGCGTAACCACGGCCGAGAATGACGTAATCCTGAGCCTGCTTACCCTACAGCAGCTGCTTGAGCTTCATGACTCCAGCAACTTCAATATCGAAATACCCAACCTTCCCGACAGCGCAGAGTTGCTGCTGGAAAATCTCCCGTCGTCCGAAAAAATTTACGGCGAAGCCCTCACGGTGAAGCCACAAATTCGCGAGGCCGAGCTACAGCTTGAGGGTAGCAAGTACTCGCTATCAGTGGCCAAGTCCGCCTACTGGCCTCAGCTTAGCCTGAGCATGGGCATAAGCGACCGCTACTTTCGCGCCAACAACCCCATCATACCCAACGAAAGCTTCTCTACCCAGCTGGGCGATAATTTGCAAGAGTACGTGGGCTTGTCGCTACGTATTCCGGTGTTCAACCGCTTTGCAACAAGAAATAGCGTGCGTACGGCGCAAATAGGCATCAACAGCCGACAGCTGGCGCTGGAGGACGTGAAGAAAACGCTGTACAAGGAGATTCAGCAGGCGTACCACAACGCTGTGGCAGCGCAAAAAAGCTACCGCGCGGCGCAAAAATCGGTTGTGGCTGCTCGCGAGGCGTTTCGCTACGCCGATTCCAAGTACCAGACCGGAAAATCGAGCGTGTACGAGTTCACCGAAGCCAAAACTACGCTTACGCGCAGCCTCTCCGAAGAATCACAGGCAAAATTCA
>JAIRXY010000005.1 GCA_031268055.1 Prevotellaceae bacterium
GGCGACTTGCTGCACTACTCCTACTATACCACCAGCGACCATATTTTGCAGCTTAACAAGTTTACAGAAATAGGCGCTGGCGAATACCTCAAAAAAGGCAAAAAGGCAACAATAGCGAAAGTTATTTACAAACCCCTCTGGAAATTTATTCGCGACTACTTCATCAAGCTGGGCATGCTTGATGGCTACTACGGGTTTGTTATATGCGCCATTTCTGCATTTGCTACGTTTACGAAGTACGTAAAAGCAAGGCAGCAGCAAAGCACGTAAAGCTATGTACACTCCTCCTCAAAAAATAATTGTGAGCCGCACCGATAGCATTGGCGATGTTGTGCTCACGCTTCCCTTGGCAGGTCTCCTAAAGCAGCTGATACCCGGTTGTGAAGTGTATTTTTTGGGAAAAACTTACACCCAAGGCGTTGCTTCGTGCTGCGCCAACGTTGATAGGGTTATTGACTTTGACGCGCTATGCGGCCGCACCGAGCAAGAGCAGGTAGAGGAGCTGAAGACGCTGCACGCCGATTGCATTATTCACGTGCTTCCCAACAGGCGTGTAGCGCGGTTGGCAAAGGCTGCCCGTATTCCGCTACGGATAGGCACTGTCAACCGCATTTTTCACTGGACAACCTGCAACAGGTTAGTGAAGTTGTCGCGCAAAAATTCGCCGCTGCATGAGGCGCAGCTAAACTTTATGCTGGCGCGCCCGTTGGGGGCAAAACCGTGCTACGATATGCAGGAGGTGGCCTCCATGCTCAGCTTCTCGGCCAAGGCGCTGCCATTGCCGCTTCGGGGCTACCTCGACAGGCGGCGCTTTAACCTTGTGCTGCACCCAAAGTCAAAGGGTAGCGCAAGGGAGTGGGGCTTGGGTAACTTTGCGCAGCTTATTGAGCTGCTACCACCCGAACAGCTTAAGATTTTCATTACCGGTACGCAGGCAGAAGGCAATATGCTGCGCGATGCCCTCATAAATCCCTACGCCGATAGGGTTACAGACCTTACCGGAAAGCTTTCACTTGATGAGCTGATAGCGTTTTTGGCCAACGTTGATGGCATTGTGGCGGCGAGCACCGGCCCGCTACACATTGCCGCAGCCCTTGGCGTTAGCGCCGTTGGCATATATCCTCCCATTCGCCCGATGCACCCGGGCAGATGGTCGCCGGTTGGGGAGCACGCAACGGTGTTTGCTGCGCAAAAGGAGTGCAACGCTTGCCGAAAATCCGGCGAATGCCTGTGTATGCAGGAGGTAAAGCCGGTGGAAGTTGCAAAATATTTACTTGAGCAAAGCAATCGCCCCGAAGCTTCGGAAAGAAAGAGAAAAAACGCCGCCTTATAAGCATTGCGCTTGCGGTGGCTCTGTAAAAAAAATCGCTACACCTGCTCCTGCAACCCCAAATCCCAGTCCTTCCAAACCGCTTCGTAGCCCTGCTTTCTTATGGACGCCAAAACCTCTGCCGGGGTGCGGCTATCGTTAACGGCGAACTGCTCCGGCGCGCTGCGGTAAACGGCGTAGCCTCCGGGGTCGGTTTTAGAGCCTGCGCTGAGCGAAGTTACGCCCAGCCCAACCATTCCATCGCGAAAAGCTTTTCTTTCGCGGGTGGATAGGGCGATTTCAATATCGCGGTCAAAAAGGCGGTAGGCGAAAATCAGCTGCGCCAGCTCGCTATCGCTCATAATGACGTTAGCCCGAAAGCCTTCTCCCTCGTGCGGGCGCATGCGGGGGAACGAAATGGAGTATCTGGTTTGCCAATATTCCTTTTGCAGGTAGCGGAGGTGCATGGCCATAACGGTTACGTCGGTACGCCAATCCTCCAGCCCAATGAGGACGCCGAGCCCAACCTTGTGCACGCCGGCTTTTCCCATGCGGTCGAAGCTGCCCAAGCGCCAGTCAAACTTTGACTTCATGCCTTTGGGGTGGTAAATCCGGTAGCGCGCCTTGTTGTAAGTTTCCTGATAGCAGTATACGGCGTTCAGCCCAGCCTCGGACAGCTGCCTGTACTCCGCCTCCTTTAGCGGCTGCACCTCGATGGAAATGGACGAAAAGTGGGGTTTTACCAAGCGAATGGCATTTTCAATGTAATCTACTCCCGCATCCCTCGGATTTTCTCCGGTTACGAGGAGGATGTGCTGGAAGCTGCCGATACGCTTGATGGCCTCTACCTCGCGCAGAATTTGCTCATCGGTCAGGATAATCCTTTGTATGTCGTTATTGTGGTTAAACCCGCAGTAAACGCAGTGGTTCATGCAGGAGTTTGTCAGGTAAAGCGGGATGTAGAGCTGCACGGTGTTGCCAAAGCGCTGCTGCGTGTACTTCTTGCTTAGCGCGGCCAGCGGCTCCAGGTAGGCTTGCGCCGCCGGCGAAACCAGCGCCATGAAGTCTTCTATGCTTCGCCTGTCCTTGCCCAGCGCAAGCTCAACGTCGCCGGATGTTTTGGCGTAAATGCGGGAGCGGATAGCCTCCCAATCGTACTCGTTTATCTGCTCTGTAAAATTCATAGCGGGTAAAATTTTCAATTTTCAATTTTCAATTCTCAATTCTCAACGTTTACCTCCAAGTTCGCACGCCTCCTTTGCCAGCTTCATGGCGCAGAAGTGCGGCCCGCACATGGTGCAGTGGTCGCTCTCGTCGCCCGTGTGGCCGGCTTTGTAGTATTCGAACGCTTTTTCAGGGTCGAGCGACAGGTTGAACTGGTCTCTCCACCGGAAGTCGAAGCGGGCTTTGCTCAGGGCGTTGTCCCTCACCTGCGCCCCCGGATGTCCCTTTGCAAGGTCGGCGGCGTGGGCGGCTATCTTGTAGGCAACCACGCCGGCGCGAACATCTTCCTTGTCCGGCAGCCCCAAATGCTCTTTTGGCGTGACGTAGCAAATCATGGCCGTACCGTACCACGCAATTTGCGCTGCGCCGATGGCCGAGGTGATGTGGTCGTAGCCGGGGGCTATGTCGGTAGTTAAGGGGCCAAGCGTGTAGAACGGAGCGCCGTGGCAATGCTTCACCTGCTCGTCCACGTTGGCTTTTATTTTGTGCATGGGCACGTGGCCGGGGCCTTCTATCAACACCTGAACATGATGCTTCCACGCCGTTTTTGTCAGCTCGCCCAAAACGGAAAGCTCGGCGAACTGGGCGGCGTCGTTGGCATCGTGGATAGAGCCGGGGCGAAGCCCATCGCCTAAGGAAACCGCCACGTCGTACTGCTTCAGCAGCTCGCAGATTTCTTCAAAGTGGGTATAAAAGAAATTTTCCTCTTTTCGCTGCGCCATCCAGCTGGCGATAATCGACCCGCCGCGGGACA
>JAIRXY010000027.1 GCA_031268055.1 Prevotellaceae bacterium
TGTTGCGACGTCGATTACGGAGACGGTATTTTCGTAGCTCGGCGCCATGTACCCGCCCGAGTTGGCTACGTAGATTTTTCCGTCCACAATCTCCAGCTCGTCGGGCTGAAAGCCTACCAGACAGCGGCCGAGCACTTGGAAAGTTGCCGTATCGACCTTTGCCACGTATCCGCGCTGCTCGTAGTCGGGGTTTATTTCCACCGGCCCCGCGTAGGAGGTAACGTAGGCAAATCCTTCATGAAACCGGATGTATCGGCAGTTGGGAATGTCAATCTGCCCCAGACGGCGGGCGGTGCGCTTGTCCATCACCTCCACCTTGTTGGAGCAGTTAATCACGGCGTAAAGCTTGGCGCCGTAAATGCCCACGTCGTTGCCCACGTCGCCCAGCTCTTTGGGTACGTCGGGGTTGGCCGCGGCGTAGATGTTGCGATGGTACAGGCCTGTGGTCAAGTCCATGTAGTCGAGCGTGGACTTGTTGCTGCCCATGTTGCCTTCGTTGAGCAGGTAGAATCCAAGCACTCTGGCCGCCGCCGCGCCGCCCGCCGTGGTGTCTGCCGTTGCGGTGTCGGGCGGCGCAACGGGAATAACTTCGGGCAAGAAAACCTCCGCCTCTTCGCGGCAGGAGGCTAAGCAGAGGCACAGCCCTGCAATCAGCAGTAAAATTTGTTTGTTCATATTGCTACTTTTAAAATGACTTTAAAGTTTCGCCCCGGCATCGGGTAGTTCAGCACTACGTCGTAGTACTGGTTCAGCACGTTATTTACCTCGGCCGAGATTTTCATTACTGCGCTCAAGCCCGCCTTTCCCCTGCGGAGGCGCAGCGTTTTGCCAACCGTCAGGTCGTGGGTGTACCACGGCTGCTCGTGGTTTTCGCGGATATTTGACGAGTTGTGGTACCGCTCGCCGACGTAAATAAAGCTGTAGTTCAAATCCCACGACCGCCACGCGGTGTTCACAATAGCCGAGCCGTTGTGCCACGGGATGTAGGCAATTTGCCCGCCGTAGCTGCCCGCCACGGGGTCGTTGTCCTTCGGGTTGCTAAAGTCCTGCGCCCGCTGGTAGGTGTAGCTTAGGCTGGCGCTTACCTGAACGCCGGCGGGTAGCCCCCACGTGATTTGCCCCGAAGCGTCCACGCCGCGAATTTCCACGTAACCAAGGTTCATCATCAGCCACCGGTACTGCCCGTTGCCCTTGGGGACGGCAATGATTTTGTCCGTAACCTCGTTGTAGTAGGCGTCGGCGCGGAAGCTCAGCTGGCTGACAACCCCCCTGCTGAAAATTTTATCGTACATAAATCCAACGTTATACTGCGTAGTATACTCAGGGAGGAGCTTGATATTTCCAATATCGGTATAGTACAAATCGTTGAAGGTGGGCATACGGAAAATGCGCTTGTAGAATGCCCGAAAGTTCAAGCTGTGCCGCTCAAAGGGCTGGTAGGATAAAAAAGCTGCCGGCGTATACTCCTGCTTGTCCGCCGGCCGGTTGCCGTGCTGGGTATTTTCAAAGACAAACGTTCCCAGCAAGCTGACCTGCGCCTTTATCCGCCGCCACTCGAAGGCCGTTGCCAGCGCCGCCAGCGCCGTATTCCGCGTGGGAAAAGCAAAATTTTTCAGGTTGGAACTTAGCGTATTCCACTGGTAGTCCACCGAAAGGTTAACATCCCAGCTGGGCAGTATGGCGTACTTGCTGGCCACCGAAGCGTAGACTTCCTGCTGGCGAAAAGCGTTGTCGAGGTACATCAGCGTGGTATCGGGGTTGAGGTAGCGCATCCAGTCGTTGGCGTACTTTAGGTTGAGCAGGAGCTCGCAGCTTTCGGGCGTTGGGACAATATTTTTTGCCGATAGCTGCGCAAAGAAGCTCCTGTCCCACTGCCGCTGCGAGCGCTTCCACACGTTGTTGACGATGGCGCCCGGAATGCCCTTTTCGGAATCGTAAAAGTAGGTTTTTGCGTGCCACTGTCCGCTTGCGGTGTATCCGTTCACGCCGCCTTCGAGCCGGAAGGAGTGAATATCGCCGTTTTGCCGGATGGCGGTGGTATCCCACGCAACGGTTTTGTCGGGCCGCACCTTGCGGTAGCGAAACGGGTATTTTCCCGACGAGTAGATGTACTCGGCGTTGAGGGATGACGATATGTTTTTGGTGATTTTTTGCTCCCAGAGCACGGACGGGTTTACGAGGTCAAACGAGCCTGTGCGGAAAAAAGCGTTGAGGTTTGTGCGCTCGCTGCCGGCAAAGCGCGGGCGGCGGGTGCGCAGGTAGACCGTTCCGGCCGAGCCGAAATCTTTGGCCGGCTGAAAAATTTCGCTTTTCTGCCCGTTGTAGAGGGAGATTTCTTCGATGTTGTCCAGCGAAAACTTGCCCAGGTCAATCTGCCCGTTTTGCGCGTTGCCGAGCTGTATGCCGTCGTAGAAAACGCCCAGATGGTTTGTCCCCATGCTGCGTATATCCACGGTTTTCAGCCCGCCGATGCCGCCGTAATCCTTTATCTGCACCCCAGAAAAGTAGCGAATAGCGTCGGCAACCGAAAAGCTGCTCAAGGCCTCCAGCTTCTCCCCCGACAGCCGCTGCGAAGGGATAACCTCGCGGTAGCGGTCGGCAAGCACCACCACCTCGCTTAACCCTTGAATGCTGTCCAGCTTGCTCTGCGCAGCCACCACGGACGGCTGCGCTGCAAGCAAGAATGTTGCGCAAATCGCTCTGCCTGAAAACATAAAAAGCCGTTTAAAAAATTATTAAACAGCCCTCAAACAATAAAAAACGGGATAAACCGAGCAGGAAGTTGCTGCCTCTGTTTGTCGCCGGCTCTATTCCTCGAAAGCCTTTAGCATCCATTTTGGCAGGTCTTCTGACTTGCTCTGTCTTTTGAACTTTCCTTCCCATTCCTTGCGGAACAGTGGAAATGAGTACTGTTCAAAGACGTTGGCAGAGCTCACAGCAGCGGGTCTGTTCAGGATTTACACCTGATTCCCTTTTCAGCGGCCTCCCCGAACGGGAAAGCGCGCCACCAAAATTTCGGGGGCAAAGGTACGAACAATTTTCATGCGGCCTACTTATAAAGTCCTAAAAACTGCAAAATGTGTGGTGAGCGATGATTTTATTTGTTTTAAAATAAGCATGCTACGTATAGCTGAGAATGAAGATATGCGTGCAAATCTCAGCGTTCATGAAGCACACCTTTGCAAAGGTTGCAGATTTTTTCGTATATTTGTTGCAAAAATAAGGTACCCCTGATGGGTTGACCGGAATTTGAAGGCTAAAAAAAATTCTTCCGCCATGCTAAATAAAATCTACACTGTTTTATTTATCGTCTACTTTCTAATATCTGCGCCGATACTTGTGCTGATATCGGCGCTACTTTTCGTTCTGCTTCTGCCGTTTGACAGGAAGCGAAAGGTACAGCATCGGTTTTCCGTGTTTATCTCGGGGCAGTACTTTTTTCTATCGCCTTTTTGCAGGGTGGTGGTAAAAGGGCGGGAGAACGTAGACCGGAGGCAAGCATACGTAATCACCTCCAACCACCAGTCCATGCTGGATATTGTGCTGCTGTACAGCGTTCCGCTATTTTTTAAGTGGGTATCCAAGAAAGAGGTGTACCGCATACCGCTTGTAGGTCAGCTGCTATGGCTGCACGGCGATGTGTGCATCAAGCGCGGCGACCCCAAAAGCGCGCGAAAAATGCTGCAAGATTGCGCTGACTTTCTCTCGCAGGGGCTCTCCATAATGATGTTTCCCGAGGGCACGCGCTCCAAGGACGGGCTGGTAGGGCGCTTCAGGGAGGGAGCGTTTACGCTGGCCAAGTCCGGCGGCGTACCCATCCTTCCCGTAGCCATTGACGGCACCCGCAAATTTTCTACCGGAAACGGCGGGTGGCTCAACGCCCGGCAGCTGTTTCAGGTAACCATCATGCCGCCCATTTCGGCCGAAGAAGTCGCCGCCTCCACCGTTAAAGAGCTACAGGAAAAAGTGCACAAGCTGGTATGCGACGAGCACACCTCCCTATTAGCCATTGACGCTGCAATGTAAAGCGCTGCAACTATTTAAATATCAGTGAATTAAAAGTCGTAAAAATATGCTATGATATATTTATGACATTGCATGGCGGTTATTCCATGCCGTTGGCTTTTATTTCGCGGCTTCCTTTAACCGCACTTGTTGGTTGCCAATTTTACCATTGGCGCCCCATTATCTGTAACCATTTTTGCGTATTTACTTCCAGAGCGGCTCTTGCCGCCATTGGTTGAGGAAGCCTATTTTGTAAAGGGGAATGTTTGGATATTTGTTGAATAAATCAAGCAGCTTGCTTTTAATTTCGTTGCCCGGGTTTATTTCGTTGCACAGGTAAACCATTGCAGAAGCTACCACAAAGGGCTTCTTCTCCTGTACAGGCGCTATAGCATGCCGCAGCCATTGGTTACGCGGTTTTTTTGGCAAAGCGGGGCGCTTCAAAACGTCGCGCCCGAAAACTCGTGAATGGTGGGCAATGACGTTACGAAAGTATGAAATGGATGCTAACCAACTCGTTAGTTCGCTGTGTGAGTTCAAACCCAACTCGTTGGCGACGGTTGATTTTTGCGGCAGCTGGTGATTCAGGTTGCTGTATATTTTTGAAAGCGTACCGAAAGTTGCCACCTCAAAAATTATCCAAGCATCAGGGCTGTCGGAGGGGTGCTTTGCGCGGAAATCCTTTGCAAAGCTTTCGCCGCTCCGGGCAAACTCGGCTTGTAAATCGGTCAGGTATTCCCTGTGCTTGACCTTGTCGGCCGCAATGCTGTCGTCCAAGTACCAAAGCCCTCCAAAGGCTTGCGACAGGTGGTATATTAGCTTGGTGCGCAAGGCAACTTCGATAAGCTCAACGGCGTCAAAAAGAATTAGCCGCAGCTGGCGGTCGAAGCTATAGCGCTCAACAACATCCTCAAAGCGGGAGCCGGGAGCAAAAATATGGCTTACGCGGTCGGCCTGCATGTCCCACCAGTAGCCTTTTAAGCGATAGTAGCTTACATGATTCAGGTAGCGCATTGCGCTTTGCTCGTCTGCTATCAACATTCCCCGCTTTTTGAGCAGGGCAACTTGTTCTGCAAGCGTTCTGGAATCTTTATTGGCTACCATTTTTTTCTAAAAAAAATAACCCGTCGGCAGTTCTTATGGGATGCGCAACGGGTGTTGTTATCTTTAACTAGGCAAAGCCTGCTGTTTCACCTCTATTCTGTTGCAAAGGTAGCTATTTTTTCCTGTAGCAAGTAAGCATTGCTGTATATTTTGCACTTTTTAACTTTATGGCGGGTAATAGAAACAAGCTACCGGACTATTGGAGTACTTAGCCGTTCCACTGCTCATCGAGCACTTTCATTTCTATAACGCCTGCCGTAATAGCGGCTACCTTTTCCGAGAATTCCTCCGAGAATTCTTCCGCACAACTTTCTGAGCAGTTGTATTTGTTTTTCCTTTTCGTCCAATAGCTGTTTGAGATACGCTATTTCTGTAGCTTCTCCATAGGTTGACGCATTACCATAGATTGACGCTAACCGGCAAAAAAGAAATTTGGCTACCTGAGGTTGCTAATTTTCAACCTTTCAGCTTGCTATGCCTTATCCCGTAGCTAAAGTAGAGGATGAAGCCCAGCGCCGTCCAGCCGATAAGCCTGAGCCACGTGTTCCACGGCAGCGATACCATTTGCAGGATGCAAACGGCAGCGCCCAGCAGCGGTATGAACGGCACCAGCGGCACCTTGAACGG
>JAIRXY010000105.1 GCA_031268055.1 Prevotellaceae bacterium
GCCTTAGAAAATCGGGCGCAGAGCCTGAATACCTTGTCAAAGGAAACGCAGGGCAACAACAACAACGCTACCGGCTTGCTTGCGCCAAAAACCGACGGCTTGCGGTATGCGCTCTACCCAAACCCTGTTTTGGACAGCTTTCAGGTAGAAGGCTTGAGCAAGGGTGAAGATTACAAGTACATGGTGTATTCAATAGAGGGAAAGCTGCTATTGACCAATGAGCTGCCAAAAGAAAAGAATACGCTGGATGTTTTGCGCTTGCCGCCGGCGGTTTACTTGATGGAAATAAAGGCCAACAGCGGGGAAAGCCAATATGTCCGCTTTGTGAAAGCTCGGTGATAAAATGTTTGCAGAAAAATTTGTATTTTGTTGATTTCGGAGCATTTAATAATATTTAAAATGCTCAGTATGCATATTTTTAATCACTATTATCCGACAAAAATTAAAAACATTGCATATCT
This sequence comes from Prevotellaceae bacterium, assembly GCA_031268055.1. Classification (GTDB taxonomy): domain Bacteria; phylum Bacteroidota; class Bacteroidia; order Bacteroidales; family UBA932; genus JAITMY01. The sequence goes on from JAIRXY010000105.1 coordinate 462, forward strand.
TTGCGCCAAGCGACATATCGAATGAAAATTGTATCACATAGATAATTTAAATTTTAATCAAATAAAAAAAATAACATGAAACATACGATGAAAACAAAAAAGCAATACGGCACGTGCATTTTGCTAATAATGTGCACAGCGTTGATAGCGTGGACAGCAACATCTTGCTCGAAAAAGCGCCTCACCAGCTACGTCAACCCGCTGCTCGGCACGGCTACGCTGTGGGACAGCGCCGACATCGGCTACACGCCTACCCACCGGACGTGGGGTGCCGAAGTCTTTCCCGGCGCCTCGCTACCTAACGCTATGGTGCAGGTAAGCCCCGTAACCCTCTTCCACAGCGGCTCGGGCTACCAGTATGAAGACACCGTTATCTACGGCTTTACGCACACCAACAAGGGGCACTGGAACCTGTGCCACGTGCCCTTGCTGCCCGTAACGGGCGAGGTATCGCCCAACGATTACTGCTCGCCTTACAGCCACGATAACGAAGAGGCGCATCCGGGCTACTACCGCGTATTCCTCAGTCGCTACGGCGTCAACGCCGAGGTGACCGCTACCCTGCGGTGCGCCTACCACCGCTACACCTACCAAGCCGGACAGGAAAAGAAGCTGTTGGCCGACCTTGCGCGCTCAAACGAAAGAGTGCGGGAGTGGAGCATTGCGCAGGAGGGCGAGCGGGTCTTTACAGGCTTTCAGCATGCCGGCGAAAAAATATACTTCTACGCCGTGTCTAACCACGACATAAGAATGGTTGACTCGCTACGCCACGAGCAGCGGATAGCGCCGATGCTTCACTTTACGGAGCAGGGAAAAAACATCCCGCTGGAGCTGAAAATAGGGTTTTCGTTTGTGAGCGTTGAAAATGCAAAGGATAACCTCGCCAAAGAAATGGAGGCAAAAAGCTTTGCAGACGTGCGCGCCGAAGCAACCGGCACGTGGGAAAAGCTGCTGTCGAAAATGCAGGTGGAGGGAGGCAGCAGCCGTCAGCGCACCATTTTCTACTCCTCGCTCTACCGCGCCTTCCTCTGGCCTGCGCTGCGCAGCGACGCCAACGGCGACTTTACGGACATTCACGGTACGGTAGCCAACAAGGGATTCCGCTACTATACCGACCCGTCGTTCTGGGACGACCACAGGAATAAGCTGGTGCTGCTGGATATGCTGTCGCCCTCGGTGGCGGTTGACGTTATTCACTCCATCACCGACAGGGGCGGAAAAACCGGCTTTATGCCTACCTTTTTTCATGGCGACCACGCCGCCGTATTTGTGGCAGGCGCTTACCTTAGAGGCTTGCGGGAATTTGACGTAGACAGCGCCTACCACCTGCTGCTGCGGAATGCTACCATCGAAAGCCGAAGCCGCCCCTACCTGAACGAATATATGGAAAAAGGCTACATCTCGGAGCCTGACATTGCGCAGCCACACACCGAAACCCAAGCGCGCGCCGGCGTTACAAAAACCCTCGAGTATGCCTACGACGACTACGCAGTCGCCCTGCTTGCAAAGGCCTTAAACGATACCTCGAGCTACGCCATGCTAACGCGCCGCACCAGCAGCTACAAAAACCTTTTTGACCCCTCCACCGGCCTAATGCGCGGACGGCTGGAGAACGGCGAATGGGTGAAAAACTTCGACCCCTACTACCCCTACTACGAGTACATGTACCGCGAAGCCAACGCTTGGCAATCGTCCTTCTATGCGCCGCACGACGTGGAAGGCCTGATTGGACTGTACAAGAGCCGCGACGATTTTGAAAGCAAGCTGGACTCCCTGTTTGCCGTCCCATGGAAAGGGCATGAAGCCTACAACTTTTCCGGCTTCATCGGGCAGTACTGCCACGGCAACCAGCCCGATCATAATTTCCCCTACCTGTACTACTTTATCGGCAAGCAGGAAAAATCGCAGGTGATGCTCGACTCGCTGATGAGCCACTTCTACGGCATGGGCAAGGAAGGGCTGGCGCTGGCAGGTATGGACGACGCCGGAGAAATGTCGTCGTGGTATGTGTTCAACGCCATTGGCCTCTACCCTTTCTCGCCAGCGGACGAAAGCTACATCGTATCCGTTCCGCTATTCGATAAGGTGAAGGTTACGCTCGGCAACGCCACCAGCTTTAACATCAAGAAAGAAAACCGCGGACGAAAAATAGCGGGTATCACCTACGCCGGACAAAAAGTAGATGGGTGGTTTATTTCGCATACGGCGTTGGCGCAGGGAAAAGAGCTGGTGATAGCGGTAGACGAAGCGCAGTAAGCAAAGAGCGATGAACCCTGTTGGAGATTGCTTAATTTCTCAAAAATATTTTATATTTGCACAAAAAAAATATCATGGAGCTTTCGTTAGACCTTACCAAACGGTACACCTACGCTGACTACCATACGTGGTTAGACAATACTCGCAGGGAGCTGCTGCACGGGTTGATTAGGTTAATGTCGCCCGCGCCTACTCCACAGCATCAGGAAATAATTTTTAAGCTATCGGGTGAG
>JAIRXY010000109.1 GCA_031268055.1 Prevotellaceae bacterium
CCCGCCCAGCGGTCTTGGAACGAGCGTACTTCGCCCTCGTCGCCCCAAATCACTTCGTAATCGCGGTTGGAGAAAAAGGGCGGGTCAAGATAAATCAAATCAACGCTCTCTGATTCAAGCGTTTTCAGTATTTCAAGGTTGTCGCCTAATATCAGCTTGTTTACCATAATCAAGATTTAAATATTATGAGCCGCAAAGTTAGCGAAATTTACGAATTTTGAATGGGTTTTGCCGCAAGCTGGGGTATTCTCCAAGCTGTATTGGCCTTGACCACTTCGTTAGCATAAGCGCGCAGCTCGTGCCGCTTTATCGGTTTCGCTAAATATTTGCCTCATAGATAGCGCCATTTGACGCTAAAAATGCTCCAATGCTATCCCCTGAATTTGTGCTATTTGTCATTTTTTCAGGCATTTGCAAAGTTCATTTTTGGTAAACTTTATAAATTTGCCAAATGGCACAAATGTAGAAAGGTAGGCTAAAATAATGCTTCCTGCAACAACCGCGGCTGCACCGGGCAACGATTCCTGAAATGTGAGGTTATTATTCTTTACCCAAGCATAGTACAGATAGATAAAAGGGTAATGCACCATATACAAGGGATAAGAAATATCTCCTAAGAACTTGCATATCCGAGCTGTATACTTATCGGCGCTTTTGCCTGAAGCCCCAAGGTAGACAAGCATCGGAAAGAACAAAATACAGCATACCGTGTCGTACACCCCGTTCATCCATAAGTGTTCTGCCCCGCCTATGCGCGGTACGGCCAAGAGGACAACGACAGACAGGCCGCATATCCAAAAAGCTCCCCTTACCTTGACGGGCTTGAAAATACGGGAAAGGAGCAATCCGGTAGAAAAAGAAAATAGCAACCGCAAGGTTCCTCCGGTAAATTCTGTTCCGGTGAGCGAAAATCCGACGCATATATCACCCAACGGCCCCAATATGGCAAATGTCGCCAAGCCGCATCCTGCAACAAAAACTAACGCCGCAAGAGCTCTGATAGAAAGCTTGCGAATGAACAGGGCGTAGAGAATATTGCCGATATACTCAAAAAATAAAGACCAGCTTGGGCCATTCAAAGGAAACATTTCTCCCACACCCCGAATTTCGGTTCCCGGAGTAGCCGGAATCAGCAGCGCGCTAAGAAGCGTGGCGATAAGTAAAGCCACGACGCCCACCTTCGACACATCCCATGCGGAGCAACCCTGAAAGTAGAACACGATTGCCCCTATAGCAGCCCCCACCACAACCATTGGGTGCAGACGTATAATTCTGCGCTTGATGAAGTCTTTTGTTTTCATTACGCCCCAGCGGTCGTCGTAAGCGTAGCCAACAACAAATCCTGACAGGATAAAGAAAAAATCGACCGCTAAGTAGCCATGATTGATTCTTTGGTCTAAATGGCTTGTAGCAAAAGCTTCAAATATGTGAAAGCATACAACTGTGATAGCCGCCACTCCGCGCAACCCATCGAGGATGTCGTAGTGTGGCTTAGTGTCTACAAATGCAGCCTTAGGGATTTGAACATTCAGCATTAGATTAATTTCTATTTTTGATATTCCGGACTTTCAAAATACATGCTATATTTTCGTCCTTAGCTACCGTTGCAGCAAAGCTATTCAAAATTCAAAATTTAGAATTCAAAGCTCAAAGTTCAATGCTTCCACCTCATTGGCCACCTGCTTTAGGAACTTCGTAGCCTCGCCGCCGTCCAGCGCGCGGTGGTCGTAGGTGAGGCTAAGCCCAAGGTGGGGAACAAATCCGTACACGCCGTTGCCCAAATCCTTGGGGCGCGGCACAATGGCGTTAACGCCCAGAATGGCTACCTGCGGCAGGTTGATGACGGGCGTAAACATCTCCACGCCGTAGCTGCCAAGGTTGGAAACGGTGAACGACGCTGCCTCGGCAGACAGCAAGTCGGGGTCGATAGAGCCTTTTTTGCAGGCCGCGGCAACCGCCTTGAGCTGGTTGGCTAAGCCCTGTATGGACAGGTCGTCGGCATTTTTGACCACCGGCACCATAAGCCCCCGCTCGGTGTCGACCGCCAACGCTAAGTGCACCTTACCGAACAGGCGAACGCTATCGCCCAGAAAGTGCGCGTTGACCTGCGGAAACTTTTTCAGCGCTCTGATAACCGCAAAGCAAACCATATCGTTGAGGGTGATGTTTGTTGGGTAGCCGTTGTCCACCGCTTTTTTTACCGCCTTGCGCAGCTCCATGAGCCGCCTTGCATCGGCGCTGAGGTGGTGGGTGAGCTGGGCGGAATTTTGCAGAGAGGCGTGCATGGCTTTGGCAATCAGCTTTCGCATGTTGCTTAGCGGCTTCACCTCGCTGTCCGGGGCGCAAGCTGTATTTTGGGGTGCGGATAAATCGCCGCTCTTTGCCCTGCCTGCAAGCCCGCTGCCTGTAGCCGCCGTAGCGCCGGTTTCTCGCGCAACAATTTTTGCCAGCGGCGTCATTTTGGGCAAAGCGGCCACGGCGGTCTGCACATCGCGCTCAATGACGCGGCCGTTGGGTCCCGTTCCGCGTAGCGCGGCCACGCTCACCGCCTCTTTTTCCGCCAGCGCCTTTGCGCGGGGAGAAATGCCCTGCGAGTTGAGCGCTGAAGCTTGAGCGCTGAGCGCTGATTCACCTTCTTTCTTCACAGCCGAGGGTTGTACATCGCTGTCAGCCGCCGTCGTCGTCGTCGCTGCCGTCGTCGTTGTCGGAGCAGAAGTTGGGGCAAGCTCTGCAATGCTTTCGCCCTCGATACCAATGACCATTACGTTGCTCAGCACAGGGATTTCGTCGCCGTTGGCAAAAAATACCTCAAGCACCACGCCGCTCGCCTGCGCCAGCTCCTCAAACGATGCCTTGTCGGTTTCGTAGGCAAAGAGCAAGTCGCCGACAGCAACGCTATCTCCCTTTTTCTTGTGAAGCTCCGTGAGGATGCAGCTCTCCACCGATTGACCCTGCTTGGGCATAATGACAACTGTTGCCATAGCGTATTCTGTTTTTTTTAGTTAGTGAGGTATCGCAAATATTTTATGAAAAAAACGTGGCAAAGATACGCTATTGCAAATGTATTTACAAGTTATTTTTTCAGCATTTAAAATAGGCTGTGTGATAAATGTTTATACACTTCATTGGCGTTTACAAGTTGGCAACATGTAAAATGCAGCGTCGCGCATAGAAGGCCGTTCGCGCTTTTTCTATTTTCACTCCCAGGCCTTTTCGCTCACCATTTCTATGGATTGTCCGCCGTGCGCCTGAGCGAGCTCGGAGAGGTGCTCAGTGAGAATTTCGTGCTTGCCGCGGTGTATGGCTATGCGGCCGGAGCTGGTAAACTGCTGCACGCCGCAGGCGCTATCCAGCTGCCGGAAGAGTTCCGCTATCTCGTGCCGGTAGCCGGTGAGCTCAATGGCGGTGAAGTCGGGGGTGACCTCCAGAATCCGCGCGGCGTGCGTGCGGACAATCTCCTCCACCTTTTTGTTGTCCAGCAGCGCCTGCGTAGACACCTTGTACAGCGCAAGCTCCTGATATACGATTTGCTCGTTGGTGTGGTAAAAGGTCATAACCACCTCTACCAGCTTGGCTATCTGGTTTACAACTTTTTCGGCTTGCTCCTTCGACGTGTTCACCACAATGGTGAACTTGTGCACCCCCTTGATGGCCGACGCCGACACGGTGAGGCTCTCAATGTTGATGTGCCTGCGCGTAAAGATAATCGTCACGCGGTTGAGCAGGCCAACGGCGTTTTCCGTAAATGCGGTGATGGTATATTCTTGCTCCATGATTTCGTAAATTAGCTATTGTTATTGTATCCTGTTGTGCTGGCCGTAAATTGCTTGCTGTGCAGGCAAGCGCGCTGGCTGGCCACCCACCAAAGCGTTACTCAAACCTGATTTCCTCCAGCGACGCTCCGGCGGGCACCATCGGGAAGACGTTACCTTCGGGCTGCACGGCCACTTCGAGCAGGTAAGCGCCCTTGTGGGCAAACATTTCGTCCGCTGCGGCCTCCAGCTCAGCCCTTTCCGACACACGCCTGCCGCGAATACCGTATGCCTCGGCCAGCTTCACAAAATCGGGGTTGACCATTGGCGTGGCAACGTAGCGCTTGCCGAAAAACAGCTCCTGCCACTGCCGCACCATGCCGAGAAAGCTGTTGTTGAGCAGCACAATCTTTACCCCAACATCATCCTGCATGATGGTGCCCAGCTCCTGAATGGTCATTTGTATCCCGCCGTCGCCAACAAATAGCGCCACCTCGCGGTCGGGGGCTGCCACCTTTGCGCCTATCGCCGCCGGCAAGCCAAAGCCCATAGTGCCCAAGCCGCCCGACGTTACCACCGAGCGCGGCAGGTTCACGTCAAAGTAGCGCGCCGCCACCATTTGCTGCTGGCCAACGTCGGTCACCAAAATGGCCTTGCCGTCGGCCTTTTTGCTGATGAGGCTCACGGCTTCGCCCATAGTAATGTCGCCGCTGCTGGGGTGCAGCTGCGGCGTAACGACCTTGGTTAGCTCGTGCTCGGCGTATGGCTTGAACGAGCTTATCCAGCTGGCGTGCTCGGCTTTGGCAACGGCCTGCGTTAGCAGGGGAAGGCTCTCCTTGAGGCTTGCCAGCACCGGAAAGTCTGCCTTAACATTTTTGCTTATCTCCGCCTTGTCAATTTCCAGATGCACCACTTTTGCCTGCCTTGCGTAGGCGTTCAGGTTGCTTGTTATGCGGTCGTCAAAGCGCATGCCAACGGCAATGAGCACGTCGCACTCGTTGGTTTTTTTGTTGGGAGCGTAGCTGCCGTGCATGCCCACCATACCCATGTTGAGCGGGTGGTTGGCAGCTACAACCGATTTCCCCAGCAGCGTCCAGCCAAAGGGGATATCGGCTTTTTCCAGCAGCGCAACCAGCTCTTTTTCCGCGCCTGCCAGCTCCACGCCGTGGCCAACCAGCGCAAAAGGTTTCTTTGCCTCGTTGATGGCGCTGGCCGCCGCCGCTACCTCCTCCTCCTTTACGCGAGGAACAGGGACGTAGCTGCGTATAAAGCTGCACTTCTGGTAGCGAAAGTCGCAGCGGCCTACCTGCGCATTTTTGGTGAAGTCTATCACCACCGGGCCGGGGCGACCGCTGCCGGCAATGTAGAAAGCCTTTGCTATAGCTTGCGACACCTCGGCTGCATCGGTAACCTGATAGCTCCACTTGGTGATAGGCATGGATATGCCAATAAAGTCGGTCTCCTGAAATGCATCGGTGCCAAGGAACGGCGCGCCCACCTGCCCCACAATGCACACCAGCGGGGTAGAATCTATCATAGCGTCGGCAAGGCCTGTGGTGATGTTGGTTGCGCCCGGCCCGCTGGTGGCAATGACCACGCCCGTTTTTCCGCTCACCCGCGCGTAGCCCTGCGCCGCGTGCACTGCGCCCTGCTCATGCCGCGCAAGGATATGCCGTATCCGGTGGGTGTAGTGGTACATTTCGTCGTACACAGGCATGATGGTGCCGCCCGGATATCCAAATATGGTATCAACATTCTCTTCTATCAGCGAAAGCAAAAGCGCCTCGCCTCCCGTTATTTTTTCCATTTGAATTTCAGATTTTTATAAAAACATAGAAATTTATGAGCATTTGTAAAGTTCTAATTTGTAATTTATATTTGCAATCCATTGAAAAACCCCGTAGGGGGTTTCCTGTGAATAACCCCAGATTCATCTGGGGGCAGCGCAAGCGTCACGCTACAACCCAGAAGCCTGTAAGGCTTCCCCTATATGTCGGGCAACGCCTGAAACACTGTAGAAGCATCACATACACCGCTTTCATGGGAAAACGCTTACAGCGTTTTGTGTCTTATCTTCTCTATCCTCTCTCTTCACCCCCAGATAGCCACCCCCAGATAAATCTGGGGGTTATTCACAGGAAACGCCTACAGCGTTTTGCTGTCGCCACACAGGAAGTGCATACTGACGTTTTCTCATGCGTTTGCCCTGTATTCATGTAGCTTTACCCCCTGATTATAAATTGTTTTTTCAAGAGTTAAGCGATGCTTGCGATTTTCAAAGCGTCCCTGTCGTCCTACTAAAAGGTCTAAAGGGCTGGTTTTAATGCCAATATTATCTATGGTTTCAAGAATATCGACTGCCAAAAAAGTTGTATTGGGAACATCGTCCGGAACTACTATGTAAATATCAAGGTCGCTATTTTTACGGGGTAACCCGTAAGCATAAGAGCCAAAAAGATATATAGCTACAGGATTGCAATGTGCTTTTATCGCCGTAGTGATAATGTCCAGCTCGTATTTTATGCTATCAGATTTTATGCTATCAAACATTTCATTTTCATGTATTTGAGCCATAAACTTATTTACAAACATACAGAATTATCAGAATAAAAAGGTGCATTTCGAATTATCAATAGCATATTTTTTATCGTACAATAGCGATTTTAATTCCTAATTCCTAATTCTTAATTCTTAATTCTTAATTTCTACACTATTCTCACTGCTCCTTTGTCTGCCGAGCTGACCATGCTGGCGTAGGCTTTCAACGCCTTGCTCACCTCGCGCTTGCGCGAAACGGGCGTGTAGGCAAGCTTTCCTCGCGTTTGCTCCTGTGCTTTTCGCTCCGCCAGCTCTTTGTCCGAAAGCTTTACGTTGATGCTGCGGCGCGGAATATCTATCTCTATTACATCCCCGTTGCGCAGCAGAGCTACCTCGCCGCCTGCCGCCGCCTCGGGCGATATGTGCCCGATGGACAAGCCCGATGTCCCGCCCGAAAATCGCCCGTCGGTGATAAGCGCGCAGGCCTCGCCCAGCTTCTTACTTTTGATGTACGAGGTAGGGTATAGCATCTCCTGCATGCCGGGGCCTCCGCGCGGCCCCTCGTAGCGGATAACCACCACATCGCCCGCCTGCACCTGTCCGCCGAGAATACCGTCGCACGCCTCCTCCTGCGATTCAAAAACTTTGGCCGTGCCGGTAAAGGTAAGCAGCTTCTCGTTTACCCCCGCCGTTTTTACAATGCAGCCATTAACGGCAATGTTGCCAAACAACACCGCCAATCCGCCATCCTTGCTGTAGCAGTGTTGCGCGCTACGAATGCAGCCGCTCTCCCTGTTCCTGTCGAGCTCGCGGTAGGTAGCGCTTTGCGACCCCATCGCCAGCTTTTGCCTGCCGCCGCCGGGTGCGCTCAGATACAGCGCCGCCACCTCCTGAGGTACGTTGGAGCTCATAACGTCGTACTTTTCCATTGCCTGCCCCAGCGTAAGCCCGTCGGCGCGGGCTACCGAGGCGTTCACCAACCCTGCGCGGTTGAGCTCGGCCATGATACCCAGCACGCCTCCCGCGCGGTTAACGTCCTCTATGTGGAAATCGTGCGTGTTGGGCGCAACCTTGCAGAGCACGGGTATTTTTCGCGAGAGCGCGTCAATATCCTGCATGGAGAAATCTACGCCGGCCTCCTGCGCTATGGCCAAGAGGTGCAGCACCGTGTTGGACGAGCCGCCCATAGCGATGTCCAGCGTCATAGCGTTGAGGAATGCGTCGCGGGTGGCAATGGAGCGGGGCAGCACGGCGGCGTTGCTGCGCTCGTAGTACTCGCGCGCCATCTCGACAATGCGCCCGGCCGCCTTGTCGAGCAGCTTCAGGCGGTTGGCGTGGGTGGCCACCACCGTGCCGTTGCCGGGCAGCGCCAGCCCGATAGCTTCGTTGAGGCAGTTCATGGAGTTGGCGGTGAACATGCCCGAGCACGACCCGCACGAAGGGCAGGCGCTGCTTTCGATTTGCTGTAGCGCCTCGTCGCTCACGCTTTCGTCGGCGCTCATCACCATAACGTCTATCAGGTCGTACTTTCTGTCGCCAACAACGCCGGCCTCCATAGGGCCTCCCGACACAAAAATGGCGGGGATGTTGAGGCGCATGGCCGCCATGAGCATACCCGGCGTAATCTTGTCGCAGCTGCTGATGCACACCATAGCGTCCACGCAGTGGGCGTTGCACATGTACTCCACGCTGTCGGCTATGAGGTCGCGCGAGGGGAGCGAGTAGAGCATCCCCTCGTGCCCCATAGCAATGCCGTCGTCTATGGCAATGGTGTTAAATTCGGCGGCAAAGCAGCCGCGCTTTTCTATTTCGGCCTTTACGCGCTGTCCGGCGCTGTGCAGGTGCACGTGCCCGGGCACCAGCTGCGTGAAAGAGTTGACCACGGCAATAATGGGCTGCCCAATTTGCTCCGGCTTCATGCCGTTTGCGAGCCACAGGCTGCGCGCTCCCGCCATCCGGCGGCCTTGAGTGGAAGTGGCGCTACGAAGTTTCATGTAGATTTTTTTAATTTTCAGATTATACGAATAACAGCTGACTTCTCCCAATAAAAAACCCCGATGTTGCGTTCGGGGCTGCTACAATATTTGGCTAAGCTTGCTTACTTTTTTTGAAGTTCTCGTAAGATTTTTGCGCTACTGCTGTGCTTCAACCCCTCCCGCGCCGGCAGCAAAGCAGGCTCGCGGATAATTTCCACGACGACGACTCGTCCGATAGCGCTGAGGATAGCAGGTGCAAGCAGCATAGCGTTACAACATTTTGAATGTTTACTCTACCAAAAATTACAATACAAAGATAAAGCTTTTTTTGTAACCTGCATTTTTTTGAAATATTTTTTTTATCTTTGCGCCGTTCAAGTCACGATACCATAATGGGGTGTTAGCTCAGCTGGCCAGAGCGCTTGCATGGCATGCAAGAGGTCATCGGTTCGACTCCGATACGCTCCACAAGCACAGCGCTGCGCAGCTTTTGCG
>JAIRXY010000124.1 GCA_031268055.1 Prevotellaceae bacterium
TCAAGCTTGTTTTATCCCTTTCTCTGCCTTAGCCCAATTCACGTAAGCTTATGGCATTAAAATATTAGGTGCAAATATAGAATATTTTCTTGAATAAGTGTATGGGGTGCTTTGACTTCTATGGCAAACGCACAAAATTATTAACCTTGCATGATGAAACCGGTATATAGCTATTTGTCTATCATAGAAGATTTTCGGATGGAGAAAAAATGTTTACACAAGTTGTCTGACATATTGTAATAGGCCTACTAACTTTAACGCCCTGGTCAGAGGGCTATTGATAATCATTGCTTGTTTTTACCCGCTTGTGCACAATTCGGGAATTTTATGTACATTTGCGCGTCGCTTTAAGTTGAGGCGATGAGCGCTGGCGCGGCCGGCTAAAGAAAGTAATTTTGTAACCCGTTAAATTGTAAGTTCGCTGATGTCCACACTTGCAGCTGTTTACTCGCCCACAGAAATAGAAGAGAAGTGGTACGCCTACTGGATGAAGCATCGCCTGTTTCACTCCGAGCCGGATGAGCGTGAGCCGTACGCTATGGTTATTCCGCCACCCAACGTAACCGGCGTGCTGCACATGGGGCACATGCTCAACAACACTATTCAGGATGTGCTGGTGCGCCGCGCGCGCATGCTGGGCAAAAATGCCTGCTGGGTGCCCGGCACCGACCACGCCTCCATCGCTACGGAGGCAAAAGTGGTGGAGAAGCTCGCCCGCGAAGGCATAAAAAAAACAGACCTCTCCCGCGAGGCCTTTCTGGAGCACGCATGGGAGTGGACGCGCAGGCATGGCGGCATCATTCTGGAGCAGCTCAAGCGGCTGGGCGCCTCGTGCGACTGGGAGCGCACCAGCTTCACCATGAGCGAAGGCTATTCGCGCAGCGTTATTCGCGTATTCGTCGACTTATACAACCAAGGGAAAATATACCGCGGCGTGCGCATGGTGAACTGGGACCCGCAGGCGCAAACCGCCCTCTCCGACGAGGAGGTTATTCACCGAGAGCAGCAGGGAAAGCTGTACTACTTGAAGTACTACGTTAGCGATTCGGCTGCTACCGCGGGAGCAGAGGCAGCGCGGGATTACGTTGTTGTGGCCACCACGCGCCCCGAAACCATTTTTGGCGATACGGCGGTTTGCGTCAACCCCAGCGATGAGCGGTACAAGCGCCTGAAAGGGAAAAAGCTCATTGTGCCGCTCATCAACCGCGAAGTGCCCGTTATTGAGGACGCATACGTTGACCCCGAATTTGGTACGGGCTGCCTCAAGGTAACGCCGGCGCACGACATTAACGACTACATGCTGGGCGAAAAGTACGGGCTGGAGGTGATAGATATTTTTAACGACAACGGCACGCTCAGCGAAAAGGCGCAGCTCTACGTGGGGCAAGACCGCTTTGAAGTGCGCCGGCAGGTGGAGGTAGATTTGGCGGCGGCGGGGCTGCTGGAGAAGGTCGAAGATTACGTCAACAAGGTAGGTTTCTCGGAGCGCACCAACGCGGCCATTGAGCCAAAGCTCTCCATGCAGTGGTTTGTGCGCATGAGCGAGCTGGCGGAGCCCGCGCTGGCGGCCGTGATGGACGACGACGTGCTGCTTTTTCCGCCCAAGTTCAAAAACACCTACCGCTACTGGATGGAGAACATCAAGGACTGGTGCATTTCGCGGCAGCTGTGGTGGGGGCACCGCATTCCGGCGTGGTACCTGCCGCAGGGTGGGCTGGTGGTGGCCGAAACTGCGGAGGAAGCCCTAACCGTAGCAAAGGAAAAAACCAAAAACCAGCAGCTCACGCTCAGCGATTTGCGACAGGATGAGGATTGCCTCGACACGTGGTTTTCGTCGTGGCTGTGGCCAATATCGGTATTCGACGCTAACGTGGCAGGGCATCCGGAGGCAGACCCCAGCAACGACTTGCAGTACTACTACCCCACGGCAGACCTCGTTACCGCCCCCGAAATCCTGTTTTTCTGGGTAGCTCGCATGATTATTGCGGGGTACGAGTGGGCGGGTGGCTACCCCTTCAAGAACGTTTACCTCACCGGCATTGTGCGCGACAAGCAGGGGCGCAAAATGTCCAAGCAGCTGGGCAACTCGCCCGACCCCATTGCGCTGATAGAAAAGTACGGCGCCGACGGCGTGCGGCTGGGCATGCTGCTCACCTCGCCCGCCGGAAATGACCTGCCGTTTGACGAAAGCTTGTGCGAGCAGGGGCGCAACTTCTGCAACAAGATATGGAACTCATTTCGCCTCATCAAGGGCTGGGAGGCGAGCGACGCCGAGCCCCAGCCGGAGCACGCGCGGGTGGCCGTGGAGTGGTTTAGGGAGCTCGTAGGCAAAACGCTGCTGAGCGTAGCCGACGATTTTGATAAGTACCGACTCTCGGAGGCGCTCATGGAGCTGTACAAGCTGTACTGGGACGAATTTTCGGGCTGGTACCTCGAAGCCATCAAGCCGCAGCAAGGGCGGGCAATGGACCAAAAAACCTACCGCGCCACCATCAGCATTTTCGACGCCATGCTGCGGCTTCTGCACCCGTTCATGCCGTTCATCACGGAGGAGCTGTGGCAAAACCTTGCCGCGCGCAAGGACGGCGAAAGCATCATGGTATCGCTACAGCCTTTTGTTGCGCAGGAAGTTGACGAGAGCGTGCTGGACAACTTTGAGCAGGCAAAGCAGGTTGTTACCAACATTCGCAGCGTACGCAAGGAGAAGAACATTCCGAGCAAAGAGCCGCTAACGCTTTTGGTCAGGGGTGCATTTTCGCCCGCGGCGGAGGCCATCGCTTGCAGGCTGGCAAATATTTCGCAGGTAGTTAGCGTAGAAGAAAATACAGATGCGCTGTGCGCCTCGTTTTTGGTAAAAACAACCGAATTTTACCTTCCTCTTGGCAGCTTGGTCAACGTGGCAGAGGAGCGCAAAAAGCTGGAGGCCGACTTAGCGTACTTCAAAAAATTCCTCGGCAGCGTGCTGGCAAAGCTGGGTAACGAAAAATTCGTAAGCAGCGCGCCCGAAAACATCGTTGCGCTGGAGCGCAAAAAGCAGCGCGATGCCGAGGCCAAGGTTGCATCCCTCGAGGAGCAGCTGAAGAAGCTGAAGGCTTAAAAAATTCGAAATTTCACGACATGTCTTTCATAAACTCCATATTCAACCTGATGTTCAAAAGCCGCCTGACGGAAATCGACGGCTTTCGCAAAAATCCAATGGCCGCGCAGGAGCGCCAGCTGCTGCAAAACATAGAGGACTCGCAAGATTCAAAATTTGGTCGTCGGTACGACCTTGCATCAATAAAAAGCATTGAGGCCTACCAGCAGCGGGTACCCCTGCACCACTACGACGACCTGCGCCCATACATTGAGCGCATGATGCAGGGCGAAGGCAACGTGCTGTGCAGCGAAGAAGTCAAGTGGTTTGCAAAATCATCCGGCACCACAACCGAAAAGAGCAAGTTCATCCCCGTGCCGCAGTGCTCGCTGGACAGCTGCCACTACCGCGGCGGAAAGGACGTGCTGACCTTCTACCTCAACCGCTTTCCCGATAGCAACATTCTCACCAACAAGACGCTGACGCTTGGCGGAAGCCATCAGGTGGCAAACATCGGCGCAAGCACCTACTGCGGCGACCTGTCGGCAATCCTCATCGACAACTCGCCCTTGCTCGCCGAGCTGGTGCGCACGCCCAGCAAGGAGGTGGCGCTCATTGCCGATTTTGAGGAAAAAGTGAGGAGAATAGCCGAAGAAACGCTCAACGAAAATGTGGTGCAGTTTATCGGGGTGCCGTCGTGGAACCTCGTGCTGATGCGCTACCTGCTGCGCTACGCCGGCAAGAGCAACCTGCTGGAGATTTGGCCGCAGCTGGAATTATTCATTCACGGCGGGGTAAGCTTTGCGCCGTACCGCGAGCAGTTTCACGCCATCATTCCGTCGTCCGGCATGCGCTACCTCGAAACCTACAACGCCTCGGAGGGATTCTTCGGTATTCAGGACGACTTGAGCGACAACAGCATGCTGCTCATGCTCGACTACGGCATCTTCTACGAGTTCATCCCCATGTCCACCTTTGGCACGGCAAGCCCCACGTGCTGCACCGCTGCCGACGTGCAAAAGGGCGTGAATTATGCGCTGGTAATCACCACCAACGGCGGGCTGTGGCGGTACGTGGTGGGCGATACGGTGGAGTTCACCTCGCTCTTTCCGCACAAGATTAAAATCACCGGCCGCACCAAGCACTACATCAACGTATTTGGCGAAGAGCTGGTGGTAGACAACGCCGAGAGCGCGCTGCGCATCGCCTGCTTAGCCACCAACGCCAGCATCAAGGAGTATACGGTGGCGCCGGTGTTCATGCGCGGCGACGAGAAAGGCGGCCACGAGTGGCTCATTGAGTTTGAGCAGCCGCCGGCCGACCTCGCCGTATTCACCACCCTGCTCGACCAAGCTCTCTGCGCCGCAAACTCCGACTACGAGGCCAAGCGAAAGAACAACACCACCCTCAACATGCCTCTCGTGCGCAGCCTCGCCGCAGGCTCCTTTTACCGCTGGATGACCCAGCGCGGAAAGCTCGGCGGACAAAACAAGGTGCCGCGCCTCTACAACACGCGCGAGTACGTAGAGCAGCTTAACCAAAGTAGCGAAGACATTAGCTCCCGTAATGCCTAAAGAATTTTGAATTTTGAAATTGCTTATGCCATTCGACCATTTTTTCTTTTTGGGTAAAAGATAGTAAAGCAAAAATCCTACAACTTCAACAAGTTGTAGGATTTATTTTACTATTGCCGCCTAAAGGCTTGATTTCTGGCGGTGCGGACGAGACTCGAACTCGCGACCCCGTGCGTGACAGGCACGTATTCTAACCAACTGAACTACCACACCAATTTTGAGGCTACAAAAGTAATGTTTTTTTTCGTATCTACAAATTTTTGGCTCATTTTTTTATGGCGCCTGCCGGAAAATGCTGAAGTTGACGCTACCGTAGCTTCGGCGCTCTTTGAAGTGGGCAAAGCCGGAAAAGCTTTTGCCTTTGGAGTGCTCCAGAATAAACCATCCGTCGGGAGCGAGCAGCTGCCGCCCGAAAATCACCTCCGGAAGCCGCTCAATGCCCGCCATATCGTAGGGAGGGTCGGCAAAGATAATGTCGTAGGTTGCCTTACAGGAGGCGAGAAAGGAAAAGGCGTCGGCTCTGAAGCAGCGCACCTGCGGGAGCTTCAGCGCCTGCACCGTTTTTTTGATGAAGGCGTAGTGGCGAAAGTCAACCTCTACGCTGTCGACGCTACGGCAGCCGCGCGAGGCAAGCTCGTAGGTGATGCTGCCGGCGCCCGAAAACAAGTCCAGCGCGGCCAGCTGCTCTACGTCAAAGTTCACCGCAATGATGTTGAAAAGCGCTTCCTTGGCGAAATCGGTGGTAGGACGTGCGCTGAAGTTTTTGGGCGGAAGAATGGCGCGCCCCCGGTGCTGGCCGCTTACTATGCGCATTCGTAAAGTGAAAACAGGTGGGTAAATTGGTGGTCGGCAACATCGCTCAGCTCGCGCGCAAAGCCCATTCGCGTGTGCGGCTCGTCCAGAACGAGCGCACGAAAAAAGGGAGGGATAACCTTTAGGTAAGGCTCAACGTTTCCCGAAAAAAGCACGCTTGTTTGCTTCGTCGCCACCTTGTGCTGGTGGGCAATGGCCAGCATGAAGTACGCCAAATCTTCGGGCGATTGCAGCGCAAAGGTGTTGTACATCTTGAGGGCGCCGCGAACGAACAGGGCAATGTCGGCAAAGTCGTGGTTGATGTTTATGGCGAGCAGGCTCTCCGGGTTATGGTCTTTGGCGCGCCGCTGCAAGAACGTAAGCATAGGCACGCTCTGGTGGAAAAACTTTACCTTTCCGTACTTTTTCAGAAGCGCAGCGGCAAACGGGCTTGGCACGGCAAACGCTGCCACGGCGTCCAGCTGAGGGATGGGGGCGCTGTGCACTTCGTCCAGCTCGTTGACGAAGTCGTTAAGCTCCAAAAAAGATTTTAGCAGGCTACGGTCAAACATTGCCATAGGGATAGCCGCTGCGTGGCGCGAGGTGTATATGTACGATACGCTGCGGTAGCTGGCATTGAGCAGCGGGTCGCTGTTGAGCAGCGCGCTCAGCGTTGGCTGCATATCGTTGTAGTCGGTTACGGTCTGCTCGTAAGGGATAGACTTAAAGGCGACGTACTTGCGCCTGTCCAAATCGAGCAGGCAAAAGCAAAGCCCGTCCAAATCGCTCTGGATGGACAGGTGCAAAGCGGCGGCGCTGCTGCCATGCGCGTCAAGCGTGCTATCAACGGCTACAAATGGCGTATACATGTATAATATTTTCTTGATTCAAAGCGGTACAAATTTAGCGAAAAAAATTTGTATTTGCTGCTTTTCCGCAAATTCGGGATTTTTTCTGTACTTTTGCTACAGTATTAAAATATTACAACGCATTTCTATCGTATGAAAAAGCAATCACTACTACGCCGCGCATCAACCATGAGCCTTGGCGATATTATGCTGGAGTCGATACGCAGCGGCACGCGCGAAACGTCCATGCTGCGGCGCGCCTACATACTGGGGCTGTGGGAGGACGTAGTGGGCAAGGGCGTAGCAGCCCG
>JAIRXY010000128.1 GCA_031268055.1 Prevotellaceae bacterium
GCTCCTCCGTGTCTACCTCCAACCCGGGTAAGGTTTGCACGGGAATTTTTGTACTGCCTCGGTAGATGATTCCTTCGGCGTAGCGCCCGTTTTCTTGCAGGAGGAACACAGCAACGTCTTTGTCGGCAGGCGCAACAGTCCAATACTCCTTCACGCCGGAGGCTTCGTAGAGGTTAAACTTTTCGTTCAGGTCGTACTTGCGCGTGGAGGGCGAGAGCACCTCCACAACCATGTCGGGTGCGCCCAAACAGCCGTTTTCGTCAATTTTCGATGGGTCGCATACCACCACAATGTCCGGCTGCACGACGGAGTATATTTAGTTGTCGTCTTTTTCGCCGTTTTTGGGCAGGCGCACGTCGAATGGGGCAACAAAGATGTTGCATTTTCCGTTGTACTGCTTGACAAAAGAGTAGAGGGAAGCTAACGTATTTCCTACCACTCTTGCATGTGCAGTGGACACCGACGGAATTATCTTAATGAATCCGTTGATAAGCTCGCGGCGCTTGTTGTCTAACCATTGCAGGTAGTCGGCGTAGGTGTACTGCCGATTCATGTCGAGTGTCAGCTCCATTGGGTTGCTTGTTATTGGTGAATACTTCAGCACAAAAATAAGGAATTATTTTATATTTCGCCATTTTTGATGTGGCTCGCACGTACTAACCCGTATCAACCCGTATCAACCCGTATGTGGAAAAAAGCAGGAGCGTAAATGAGAAAAAAGTCAGGGGACACGGCATACCGCGCCGCTACATTGCACAAAACTACCCCGCGTGCAGCATAATTCGGGGATTTTCGTTTATCTTTGCAACAAAATTCGCAGGCAAAAAAAAATGCTTCCCCACACCATAATTCATATTCTACAAAACACAGCGCTCATCACCTGCTTGGTGATGACCATGCTGCTGCTCATTGAGTACGTCAACGTGGCTACGCGCGCACGCGGGCTGGTGCGCCTTAAAAAATCCAAGGTTGGGCAGCTGCTGGCGTCAGCGTTGCTCGGCATGGTTCCGGGCTGCATTGGCGGATTTGCTACGGTGGCGCTTTTTACGCACGGCGTTGTAAATTTTGGCGCGCTGGTGGCGGCTATGGTTGCCGGCATGGGCGACGAGGCGTTTGTTATGTACGCCTCGTTTCCGCTGCAAGCGTTGGCGTTGCAGGGTATTTTGCTCGCCTTGGCGCTTGCCGCCGGAGGGCTAACCAACCTGCTGGTAAAGCAAGTCCCCGCGCCTTTTGCGCACAACCACCTCGCCATACACCCCGTCGACGAGCATCGCCATCACCGCAAAGAAGGTGCAGCGGGCAGCGGCAGCTGGCGCAGCAACCTGAAGAATATCTCCTTTCAGCGCGCGCTGCTCGTTGGCGGCATTGTATTTTTCATTGTGGCCACCATTAGCGGCATGCTCGAGCACTCGCACTGGCACAACACCGTATTCAGCGAGCGCTGGCTCAACCTGCTCTTTTTGGTAGCGGCGGCGGCGGCGCTCGTCATCATCGTTCGCGTGGATGAGCATTTTCTGGAGCATCACCTGTGGGGGCACGTGATAAAAAAGCACTTCGTAAAGATTTTTCTGTGGACGCTCGGCTCGCTCATCGTCATAGCCTTTCTTGAGCGCTACATCGGAGCGCAGGCGTGGATGCGCAGCAACGCTCACTACATGGCCGTTGCCGCCATACTTATTGGGCTTATTCCGGCCTCGGGGCCGCATTTGGTTTTTACGCTGATGTTTGCGCAGGGCAGCCTCCCGTTCAGCGTTCTGCTGGCCAACACCATAGTGCAGGAGGGGCACGCCGGTATTCCGCTGCTTGCCGAGTCCAAGCGGGGATTTTTCTACATGAAAGCCATAAAAATAGCAATTGCCGCAGGCGCAAGCGCGTGCGGCATACTTTTTGGGTTTTAGCAGCGGGAAGTAAGTAGCTTGCTAAGGTTTGATTTCTCGGTGATTTTATGGCATCGCCAAGCATCGGCTGCCCTCTAAGGTAGCGACAGCAAAAATTGCAGCGTATCCACTCCGTCGGAGTAGTCGGTCAGGTGCGGGCGTTGCGTTTGTCCAAAGGGTACGCAGCGCGGCTCAAGCCCTGCCAGCGGCGCTTTGGCGGCAACGCACTGTAGCGCGCTTTCGTGCAGCAGCAGCTGGCTTTGCAGCTCCTCTGCCGATGGGTAGCGCTGCAAGAACAGCGTCCCAATGGGAGAGTTCAGCTCGTCGCTAAAGGTGGCGATGCAGCTGCCGAAGTCAAAAAAATCGCGCCCGTGCATTTGCAGCAGCGCTTTTGCGTAGCGGCAGCAGTCGTCGTAGGGCTTGTGCTCGCGCAGGTGGGCAAGCTGCCCAAAAGCCTCCCGAAGGCGCAGCGCATCGTAGCCTTCGGGAATAAAAATCTTGCCAACGCTGCGGCAGCCCAAGCCAAAGTAGTCGAGCACATCGTGCGCCAGCAGGAGCAGCTGCTCGTCGCTCTCGTCGCCCGTGAGCGCTGCCACGCTGGTGCGGCTCTTGCGAAAAATGTGCGGCAGCCGTCCGTAGTAAAGCTCAAAGTAGCGCGCCGAGTTGTTGCTGCCGGTGGCAACAACGGCGTCAACGCCGCCGAGGTCGCTGGCAAAGGTCACCTGCGGCGCAAAGCGGTGGTCAATCCGGCGCAAAAGCTTCACCAGCATCGGCAGCAGGTGCGCGTCTTTGGCCGACAGCTTCACCACCGCGCGGTGGCCGGCGGCAAGCACGCACAGCAAATCGTGAAACCCCACCAGCGGAATGTTACCCGCCATGATGATTCCAACGCTTCTTGGCGACTTGCCTTCGGGAATATCGTAGCGCGAAAGCCACTCCTCCATTCGCCCGGGCGAAAGCATGTCTGCCGAGATAGCCCCCAGCGATTGCCGGATGCTGCCCTCGGTAAACCACATATTGTGCTCAGCGCTCTGCCGAATAGCCGCAAAGAAGTCATCCTTGAGGCCGCGCGTAAGCCCAAGCCGCTGCAAGAATCCCTCAATGAGAAATCCCAGCTGCGAAAAAGTAAAAATATATGGCTCCAAGTGTGTTGGCAAAGCAGCAGCTAATTAATTTACAGCTCGACAGATTATATTACAAATTACTATGTATCAGGCCAATAAGTAAAATCGTTTACCGGATAAAGGTAGCAATTGTTGTGAGAAATAAAAAATTAATTCAGCATTACCTTGCAAAAATTTAATGGCGAATGACGAATAGCGAATAAATCTTCTCTCTGCCATGCCCGCAACCCTAACAAGGTCTAAAATCCTGTTAGGGTCATGAGCTTTTCGATAAAAAATCATGTCCCAATCAAAAAAATCAAAAAAATCACAGTTCAGACAAATGCCCGCAACCCTAACAGGGTTTAAAACCCTGTTAGGGTTATGGTTACAACAAAAATATTTCGGGGCTTCGCCCCTCCGGTGATGGGGGCTGTCTCAAAAGCCTCTCATCCCGCGCTTGACACGGAATCTCATAAAAATAGAACGCTAATTATCAATGTATTACATGTCAAGCCTGCAATGACAAATGCCCGTAAAGGGGCTTTTGAGACAGCCCCGATTCATGCTGGCTGACAACCCGGAACGGGTGAAATATTGGTAGCCCGACGTGAAACGTCGGGGTTACGGAACGCCCCACCACCCTCACCCTTTGTCTGAATCAGGATTTACAGGATTTGAGAATTGGCAGGAT
>JAIRXY010000167.1 GCA_031268055.1 Prevotellaceae bacterium
ACGGGCTTTGGCTGCGGAGTGGTGCAGGGCAGCAAGCTGAACGTTGGCGACAACGCCGCTGCCGCCGAGATTTGGTGCATGCGCGCCAAGAATTTGCCCGACTGCATAACAGAGGATACGGTGAACAGCAACGCCGTAATACGCGTCTACAGGCAGGAAGCCGGCGACGGCAGCCAAAGCGTCTCGGCGCAGGAGGTGTACGACATTGCCAAGGGCGCTAAGGCGGGAGACCGCGCTGCTGCCCTGCGCTCCTTTGAAACGCTGGGCAACTCGCTGGGCGACGCCTTGGCCAACATCCTCGCGGTGGTGGACGGCCTTGTGGTGGTGGGCGGAGGCGTTGCCAACGCGCACGACCTGTTCATGCCGCACGCCATTGCCGCCATCAACAACACCATTGGCCGCGCCGACGGTAGCCGCGTGCCGAGAATTGAACTCACCGCCTACAACGTAGAGAGCGAGCAGGACATGAGCAGCTTCCTTGCAGGTACGCCCAAAAAAGTGACAATAGCCGGAACTGACATCTGCGTGGATTACGACCCTGTAAAGCGGGTGGGCATTGGCGTTTCTAAGCTGGGCGACTTGCGCGCCATATCAATAGGTGCGTACAGCTTTGCGCTGCACCAGCTTGATAAGGCGTAACCGCCTGCGCTCTACCGCAAATAGAATGATTTTTTGTTGCATTTTTTAACGTATGCGTAAATATTTAATATACTTACTATCAATATTTTGTTTGCTATTGCTGCTGGAAGGCTGTAGCGCTCAGGCGCGCCAAATGCGGCAAGCAAAGAAGTACTCCAAGCAGAACGTGAAGCGTCAGGAAAGCAAATCGCCGTCGGAAACGCTGGTTGGCCCCGGAGAGCTCGGTAAAAATGATATTAACTACAAAAACTTGGATAAAATCCGCCATCGCTGCCTGTACATCAAAAAGGACGGCGAACGATGCGGACGAAAAGGACGCAAGAAAAACGGCTACAAATACTGCTTCTGGCACACGCCAAAAAATCGCTACTGAGGTTTGCGTGGCCGCTACTGAGGTTTGCTTGGCCGCTAATGCATGAATGAGAAAGTTACTCGTGCATTAGCGGCTATTATTAACTCAAGATGTTCATTAAAGCCTCAAGATTTCTTGCGGCATTAGCAGCTTCGCTATAAAATGGCATAATCATTCAATAGCCAGCGATGTTCAATGCTCTGCTGTCATTTTATAGCGAGCCATTGATTTATTTACTTTTGCTTATATATCGCTCCCGTAGGGCACAATTTTGCCAAGTTTTCCGAGATATTTGCCTTGTTCTCTTCCGGCAAAACGATTTCCATTTTGAATCCTCTACCGGTGAAAGTAAAGCCATTTTTGCTGTTGTACACGCACAGCCCGCAGCGGATGCACTTGGCGGGCTCAAAGCATAAGCTCCCGCCGATGGGTATCTTTTTCATCGGCAAAGCAGAGGAGGCCTCGTAGCGTGAGCGCTTAATGCCCGCTTCCGTCGAGTAAAGGCGCAGCCGGCATTTTTCCCTGCCGGCGCAAGCGCAGTGCAGGCAGCGTGAGGGCGATGAGGTTGCTGCCTGCAAATGCTCCTTTTCCGTGCTTGTAAACCGTCCCAGGCGGGATTGGTACAGGCTCTTATCCTTGGCGTACTCGTTTTTCTTTTCGCCATTGTACGCCTTTTCGTCCACTGCCAGCAGTTCCTTAATAATTGCGCGTATCGCAACCGACTTGTCCACAGACCCGCGGCGGCAGACTTTTTCGCAGGGCGCTTTGCAGGCGTCGCAGGCAACTTCCGGAAGCGAAAAGACGGCCGATAGCACTTCAAGCGCCTCCCGATGTTGTCCGGCATCGTAGTACCCCAAAAACCGCTCCACGTCCAATCCGCTTGAGCAAACCATAGAGCACGGCGCTTCGCAGTCGGCGCGGTGGTCGCTCAGCAGCAGCTCAAGCGACAGCGTGCGCGCCAACTTGACTTCGGCATCTTCGGTATCAATGGCCATCCCCTCCACCGGTAGCGTTGTGCAGGAGGGTATGATTTGTCCCGACTTGCAATCTTTTACGGCGCAAGCCATGCACGAGGATTTGTGCTTTGCGCCCTTGGCGTAGCAAAGCGACGGTATGCTGCTTCCCGCTCTGCGGGCAACCTCAATAAGCGTTTCGCCCTCAAGGGCTTCCACCGGACGATTGTTTATGAGTATCTGCATGATGTAAAATATTTGCCTGCCGATTTCGGTTTACTAGTTTGCCATTAATGAGCGCGTTTGCTGTATTTCGGCCACAAACTCCGCTTCTGTAGGCAAATAAAGCTTATACTTTGTAGCGAAAATATTTTGGCTGTCGTTGAGAATGGAATATTTTACTTCTGCACGGTCTTTTTCTTCGCAAAGAATAATTCCGATTGTCGGGTTATCACCTTCCGTGCGCTTCAAATCGTCGTACATTCGAACATACATATCCATTTGCCCAACATCTTGATGCATCAGCTTTCCTATTTTTAAATCAATAAGCACAAAGCATTTGAGTATATAGTTGTAAAAAACCAAATCAATGTAGTATTGCGAAAGCTCGGTTGCAATGCGCTGCTGCCGCGCTACAAATGAAAAACCTTTACCGAGCTCGAGCAGAAATTTTTGCAGATTGTCAATAATTACCTGCTCAACGTCGCTTTCGTTGTATTTGGTATTCTCTTGCAGCTTATAAAAATTAAGCACGAGCGGGTCTTTAAGGATAAAATCATGTGGCTGAATGGCAAGCTGCTGTTCGTTTTCGACATTCAGCTCGTTTATTGCTTCCTTGTGCGTGGCAATAAGCCGCTCGTAAAAATGCTTATCAACTTGTTCATCCAAAAATCGAGTGCTCCAAGCGTTATCAGCGGCTTCGTTCATATAAATCGCTCTGGCTTTGGGGTTTTCTACACGGATAAGCGAACGGTAATGCGTCCAGTTCAATTCTTTACGCAGCGCGTAAACATTTTGGAATTGCAGATAGAACTTGCGCATATTAGTTAGATTTACGTAACCAAAACCTTTGCCAAATTCAGCTGTCAATCGCTTTGAAACATCTTGCAGCAGACTTTCTCCGTATTTGGCATACATTTCTCCGCCCTGCTCCTCAACTATCCTTTTGCCGATTTGCCAATAGGTTTCCACCATCACGAAATTGGCGGTGTGGTACACCAATTTTCGCGCATTAAGTATCAACTCCCGCGAAAAGACATACAAGTCGCTGTTTTTGGGGAGCGCATGCGGCTCTGCGGTTGCAGTAATTTTCTGTTTCATATTTGCTGTTATTTTTGACATAAAGTAATTTTTCAGGACAAAGCTAAGGCTTATTTTCGCTTATCGCAAATTTATGGCTTTACCGAAGCTTTTTGGGCTTTGCCGATTTTTTTTACTGCCTCGTAGCTACATTCCTCCACGCAAAGACCGCACAGAACGCATTTTTCTGTGTCAATCGTATGGATTTCGTAAGGAGTATAGGGGATTGCGCTCACAGGGCAGGCTTTTGCACATCGGGTGCAGCCAATGCAATCCTGCGTAATCACATACTTTACCATATCCTTGCATGTTCCTGTTTTGCAGATGCCTTTTACGTGCTCCTCATACTCGTGGCGAAAATATTTTAGGGTTGTCAGAACGGGGTTGGGAGCCGTTTTGCCAAGCCCGCAGAGGGAAGAACGCTTAACGTTGACGGCAAGCTCTTCGAGCAGGTCAATATCCGCTAACGAGGCTTTTCCGCTGCAAATCTTGTTGAGCAAGTCGAGCATCCGGCGAGTACCAACGCGGCAGAAGGTGCACTTGCCGCACGACTGGTCGCAGGTGAAGTTGAGAAAGTAGCGGGCAACGTCCACCATGCAGTCGTCCTCGCTCAGTACGACCAAGCCGCCCGAGCCCATCATGGCGCCCAGCTGGATGAGCGCGTCAAAATCAACAGGGTTGCCGCACAGCTCCGCCGGAATGCACCCGCCGGACGGCCCGCCGATTTGTACGGCTTTCAGCTTCCGCCCGCCTTCTACCCCGCCGCCGATGTCCTCGATGATTTGATTCAGCGTAATGCCCATCGGCACTTCAATTAAGCCGCCGTGGTTAATTTTGCCGGCAAGCGCAAACACTTTCGTTCCCTTGCTTTTCTCGGTTCCCACGCTACGGTAGGCCTCCGAGCCATGCTTGACGACGTAAGCTATCTGGCTGAGCGTTTCTACGTTATTGACGAGCGTTGGCAGCCCGTTCAGCCCGCAGGCCGCGGGGTAGGGCGGTCGCTGCTTGGGGAATCCGCGCTCGCCCTCAATGGAGGCAATCAGCGCGGTTTCTTCTCCGCAGACAAAAGCGCCCGCGCCCTCAAACACGGCGATTTCCAAAGAAAAGCTGCCTCCGGCAATGCTTGAGCCTACCAGCTTACGCTCGCGGCACAGCGCAAGCGCCTTTTTGATTCTCTCCACGGCAAGGGGGTATTCGGCGCGGATGTAGAAAATGCCCTTATCCGCTCCCACGGCATATCCGGCAATCAGCATGCCCTCAATAACCCGAAACGGGTACGACTCGAGCATCATACGGTCCATGAAAGCGCCCGGGTC
Source organism: Prevotellaceae bacterium (assembly GCA_031268055.1). Classification (GTDB taxonomy): domain Bacteria; phylum Bacteroidota; class Bacteroidia; order Bacteroidales; family UBA932; genus JAITMY01. The sequence goes on from JAIRXY010000167.1 coordinate 4,560, forward strand.
GCCCTCGTCGCCGTTGCAGATGACGTATTTGTGCTCGCCCTGTACGGCGGCAACAATTTCCCACTTCTTGCCCGTTGGGAAGCCGCCGCCGCCACGTCCGCGAAGGCCGCTTTTCAAGATGGCTTCAACGATTTCTTTTCTTGGCGTGGCCAGCGCTTTCTGCAAGGCGTCAAATCCTCCGTGCGCGGTGTACTCGTCGAGGTTGAGCGGAGCCAGAAAGCCGAATCCCTCGGTGGAAATATGCTTCTGATTGTGCAAGAAGCTGCTGATGAGCCCTGTGCGCTCGTGCTCCGGCTTCCAAACCACGTTATCCCAGGTTGCGTCGGTATGGAGCGTATCAATATGCCAGAGGATATTGTTTTTCAGCCGCTTTAGGTAGCCGGCCGGCTTGAAGTGGTGGTGCAGTATTTCCTTTATTTCGGCGGCTTTCACGTTGGGGTAGCGGTCAATAGCGCCGTCAGCGCTGACGACGTCAATCAGCGGAACTTTGTTGCAAACGCCTACGCAGCCTACGGGCTTGATGTTAATTTCAATGCCGAGCTGAGCCGAAGCCGATTGCAGCTCTTTGTATATATCGGCCGAGCCGCTCGCCATGCAGCAGGAGCCCATGCCCAAGCGCACTTCGCCCGCTGCCTGACGCTGCGCTTTCTGTAGCTCTTCCTTCTCTTTTTTTGTTTGATTTTCAATAAAGTCGATAATAACTTCATCCACCTTTCCCGGCATGACGTGGCCGTAGATTTTTTCATCAATTTGCACAACGGGCGCCAGCGTGCAGCAGCCCAAGCAGGCGATTTTTTCAACCGAAAACATCCGGTCGGCTGTCGTTACGCTTCCCTCTTCAATATTCAGCTGGCGGATAAATGCGTCGTATACGTTGCTTGCGCCTTTCACGTGGCAAGCCGTTCCGGTGCAGACTTTTATCAGGTGTTTTCCCAGCGGAATGTGGCGAAACTGTGAGTAAAATGTGGAAACGCTTATCAGCTGCGCCCGGTCAATCTCCGTCCGCTCGTAAATCCGCTCAATGGCTTCCTGCGGCAGGTAGCTAAATTCGGCCTGCAACGCTTGCAGCAGGGGAATAATGGTAGCGCGGCGCGCGCCAATACGCTCAATAATAGCGTCGGTACGCTCTGTCAGGACGTTGCTGTGGTTGTCCTTCGTACAGAATTCGCATGGCGGAAGCGTATTTTCAGAGGTTTGCATATTTTTATTTATCAATTTTGAAAATCACCTACTCCTTCTTTCTCACGCAATACAAGCTCTCCTCTGTCCGGACAATCATTCTCCCGTCCGTAAAGGCGGGAGTGGCAAACGTCTTTTGCCCTGTTTCAAACGAGCTGATAGGGGTTAGGTCGCTGTTGGCCGAGTAGATAAATGCCTTGCCGCTATTGCTGAAAAGGTAGATTTTGTCTTCGGCAATGACGGGGGACGAGTAAAATTCGGTATTTGTTTCCCAATATTTTTTCAGCTCTCCGCTTTTTGCGTCGTAGCAGGCAAGCACGCCGTAGCTTGTGGCGATGTAGACGTTGTCCTTGGTGGCGACGGGCGACGATACTTCGGGCAGGTAGTCGCTTGCTTCCCAGAGCTTCTCGCCGGTTGCCGCGTCAACGGCAATGAGCGAGGAGTATTCGCTTGCGCTAAACACCAACCCTGTTGAGCTGCAAGGGCTTGACGCAACTTCTCCGCTGAGGAATTTCACCGCCCAGTTTTGCTCGCCGTTATTCGGGTTGTAGGACGTAATATTCGGATTTCCCATCAGGAGCAGCTGAGGCTTGCCGTCGATGTAGGCAATTGAAGGCGAGCTCCACGTGATTTTGTCGGTGCGCGCTTTGCTCCAGCGCTGAGCGCCCGTTGCCATATCCAGCGCAATAAGCTTGGGCGAATTGCTGTTATCGTACTGAACAATAACCGTACTCCCAAACGAAAGCAGCGAAGATGCATAGCCGTAGTGGTTGTCGGGCACGCCAAGGTTTTTTGCCCAGAGGCGCTTGCCCTCCATGTTGGCGCAAATCAGGTCGCCTGTTGCAAAGATGGCGCAAACTTGCCTGCCGTTGGTCGTAACCGTCGACGCGGCCAAGCCTGTATCTTCCGTTGTGCTGGGCATTTGGGAGGGCGAGCCCGGTATCTGGTCGGCCGTCAGCGTCCAGAGCAGCTCGCCGCTGTTGACGTCGTAGCAGTAGAGCTCGCGCGCCTGCTCGTCGGCTCCGGTCAGAAATATTTTGCTGCCGTTGACAACGGGCGAATTATATCCGCTCCGCTTGACGCTGCTTTTCCACGCAATGTTTTCGCTGGTGTTCAGGTCCCACTCCACAGGGATGTTTTTTGCAGCAGAAATGCCGTTGGCGTTGTTTCCGCGAAAGCTGTTGTGCGTTACCTTGGGAGCTTCACTTTTAGCCGGAGCAGAAGCGCTGTCGGCGATATTCGGGATGCTCTGCGCTGCCGGCGGCTCGGCCTCTTTGGGCGGGGCGACTTCCTCCGCCAGCGCAGAGGCGCCTTCCTCCGGCGGGGTCAACTCCTCCTCCGGCAAATCGGGCATGCTCTCGTCCGCTTGCGCCATTGGCGGGTTTTCGCCGGCCGATTCGGGTTTCCCGCTTTTTAGCCAAGGAGACGACAGCAGGGCAAACAGCAAGGCCGCAACAACCAGCCCACCCGCCGCCATGTTGATGTACTTTCGCGCAAGCGTTTTTTCCGCCCACTCGTCTATCGGGTCAACGTCCTTGTCCGGAATATCCTTTACTCCGGTAAAGTAGTAGCGCGTTGCGGCGATAAAGACAATCAGGATGCCGATTAGGATGTAAACGCCCGCTGTCAGGTGGTTCATGCGCACAAAGTAAGCGCGGCGCGCCAGCAGGTCGAGCTGGCGGATTTGCTCCTGTAGCTGGGTGTTGCCGGAATTTTCATCGTTAATTTGCTTCAGCGTTTCGATGACTTCCGTCTGCAAGGGGTTGAATCCTCGCACCTGAAAATAATTCGTTATCAGCATTATCGAAAATGTAGCGATGAAAAGCGCTGATACAATGGCAATATTTCTGGCTATTTTCCTGTTCATCTTTTATCTGTAATTTTCTTGTTTTGCGGGCAATAGCTAAAGCACCTGCCGCAGGCAACGCAGGCTGAACGGTCGATTTCGTACGTTTTTCGGGAACGCTTGAGCGAAAGGTTAACCAGCGAAAGCCCAATAACCAAGCCAACCAGCGCGCCTGCTATGGTCGAATACGTTCGGAATGTACCGCGTATGCCGGCCACGCGCAATGCCAGCTCGTCTATCCTGCCTTCCTGTGAGAAAAAAACCTCCACGTCAACAGGCTGAACGTCCTGCGGATTTTCTTCGTTCTGCATTACCTGCTCGTACAGGCGAACATCCTTGCTGGCCGAGCTGAGCGAATCGCTCGCCGTACGCAGCAGCAGCGCTCCGGTGAGCGCCGCAACCGGCAGGAGAACAAAGTAGGCCAGCAAGCGCTTAACGCCTGCCATCCGGTTTTCCTTTACCCTATTCTCGTACGGCGGACGAATGGCGTTGACCGGGCAGGCGTGGCGGCAGAGGTCGCAGCTGATGCACGAGGGCGTAATGGTAACCTGCCTGACGGAAAAGCGGGCAAACAAGCTCAGCAGCGCTCCGTACGGGCAGAGAAACCGGCAAAACGGTCGCCCTATAAAAACCGAGGCTATGAGCAGCAAGCTACCGAAGGCTATCATCCCAAAATCGCCCCCTAAGCGGAAAATGCCGATAAACGGGTCGAAGCGGCAGATGATGAGCTGGCTTCGCGTGGCGGCATACAGGATGGCAAAAATCAGGTATACCCACGGAATAACGCCCAAAACGGCAGATACGGCCTTTGAGAGCCTAAAGCTTTTGACGTTCACCAGCTCCTGCAAAGCGCCGAAAGGACAAACGCCCGCGCAGAACACCCGCCCAAAAAGAAACGTAAAGAGTATGGGCAACATGAACATCAAAAAAACGGCCAACGGAATTACGTATGAAGCATCCACAAAAGAGAGCGCCACGTTCTGGATAGCGCCAACGCTGCACACGCAGCCGCTCCGGAAAAAGCCGAAGTACAGCACCGAGATAATGGAAACGACGAACACCGGCGTGCGTTTTCGCCGCTTCAGCACCGCATAGGCCGCTATGCCCATCATTACCACAAGCAAAGCAATGTCGATGACGCCCCACAAGGTCTCGTTCGGCACAAAATAGCTAAACTCAGGGTACCTGTAGCCCGACTCGAAATCGGGCTTCGGGAAGCGGTTTTGCGCTGCCGCAGCAAGCGGGAGGAATAGCACGGATAGCACGGTGAAGACGCGGCGCATCCGGAAGGACGGGGTACGCTTCAAGTCGCGCAGCGACGACACTTTATTAACCGTATGCTTCAGCTTACGGATAAGGCGATGCATCGGCAACTCCAAGTCGCGCAGCGACGACACTTTATTAACCGTATGCTTCAGCTTACGGATAAGGCGATGCACCGACAACTCCAAGTCGCGCAGCGACGACACTTTATTAACCGTATGCTTCAGCTTACGGATAAGACGATGCACCGGCAACTCCAAGTCGCGCAGCGACGACACTTGGTTACCTATCCCAATCGCGCTCGTCAAAATCCAAGTCCATTTCTTTGATAAATGCAATGTATTCATCTTTGAATGTTACCATCTTGTGATGTTTTTGCTGGTTGATTATATAGTTGATTATTTTTTGTTTGTCCTCTATGCTTCTCGAAAGAGCAGCATATCCTCTGCCCCACGCTTTGAATTTTTCGAACCCGTCAGCAGTTTTGAGCGCCTTACTCGAAGAAGCTTTTAACGACTGCATAAATTCCGACAGAGATATTGCTGCGGGCATGGTGAACAATAAATGTACATGGTCGGGTATAGAGTTAATACGGTACAAGTGACCGCCCTTGTTCTTGATGATACCCGACATCTCTTGGTAGAGGAATTTTACACGGTCGTCTGTCGGCAGCGTTTGTTCGCTTTTGTATGTGCGGACTACGGCGTGAATAAGTAGTTGGACGTAGCTCATGATGGTATTGCTTTAGAGATATACATTTAGAGATATACATAATGTGGCGTCGTCCCTGC
>JAIRXY010000178.1 GCA_031268055.1 Prevotellaceae bacterium
CCACATCGGTTATGTGCGGAAGTACGTCCATCCTCATTCCCTGCTGCACCTCAAAGCGGTAAACTCCGCTGTGCGGAAACCTGACGAACTTGCGGTATGCCAACCGGTTGTCCAGCATTCTTGAAAATCCTTTTCCGTACCACCGACCGTACTTGTCAATGAGCATATACTCAACGGTATCGCACGTAAAGACGCCGGTGGGGGCGGTAACTTTTATGAACAGGTAGATGTTGCTGAACGGGTAGCTGCTGGTGTTGCGCAGGTTGAAGTACAGGTTGTTCAGCACGGTTGAGTCGCTAATGTAAGCTTCAAAAACGGCGCAGCTGTCCTTGTGCCACCCAGCGGCCGGTATTGCCCTGTAGCGCTCGTAAATGCGGGACTCGTCGCAGGCGTAGAGGCACAGCGCGAGGCACGCTGCGCCCAGCAGCCGGAGCAGCTTACTGCTTCTTGCCGCCTTGTTGGTTGTTTGCCGGTGCATGTTTTGCTGGTTTTGCGTTGCTGTTGGGGTTAGGATTTTGCTTAGCTTGGTTGGCGTTCTGGGGTTTCCCTGGCTTATCTTTGCCGCCGGCTTCGCCCTGCGGGCGCTGCTTGGCCTGCTTTTTGCCGGATGGCTGGTGTCCGCTACGGCGGGATGACTTATCAAACCGGGTAATGCTATCTTTGCCGGCGGCGCTCGTAAATTCGGGCTCTTCAATCAGGTTTTTTACCTGCATGTAGCTTCCGCTTAGCAGCGCCTCCGACCTTACTCCTTTTTTGTTTTTCTCCAGAATTTCCTTTACTCTGTCTACGGGCACTGCGACGAGGTTTTCTACCGAATTTTTGTCGAAGTTGTACCACATAATCCGCTTAAAAATATCGGTTTTGTGGTAAAACGCGGTTCCTTCTGCAACATCCAGCGTATCAAATGCTTGCGGGAAATCTTTTTGCGCGTCAACGTAGCAGGAGAGCTCGTAGTTGAGGCAGCACTTCAGCTTACCGCACTGCCCGCCCAGCTTTTGCTGGTTAATGGCAATGTCCTGAAAGCGCGCGGTGCTGGTTGATACCGACGCAAACGAGCACTGCCACTGTGCGCAGCAGAGCTCCCGCCCGCACGTGCCGATGCCGCCTATCCGCCCCGCCTCCTGCCGCACGCCAATTTGCCGCATTTCGATGCGCACGTGAAATTCGTCGGCCATAACCTTTATCAGCTCGCGAAAATCAACGCGCTCGTCGGCAATGTAGTAGAATATGGCTTTGGTTTTATCGCCCTGCACCTCCACGTCGCCAATTTTCATTTTGAGCTTTAGCCCGGCCGCAAGCTGCCGCGAGCGAATCATAAAGCGGTGCTCAAGCGCTATTGCTTCGCTCCACTTTTCCACGTCGCTGCCTTTTACCTTGCGGTAAATTTTTTTGTATTCATACTTGTCTGCCGGCTGCCCGTTTCGCGCCATTTGCAGGGTCACGATATCCCCCGTGAGGGAGATGATTCCGATGTCGTGCCCGGGCGAGGCTTCTACGGCGACAATATCGCCTTTTTGCAGCGGCAGCGCGTTAACGTTTTTAAAGTAGGCTTTTCGGGTATTCTTAAACCTCACCTCGACGAGGTCGGTGGGCAGCGCACCGTTGTGCATACCCGTGAGCCAGTCGAACGTGGCCAGCTTTTGGCACGATTCTACCTGATGGCACGTCGACTCTCCCGAAGGCTGCCGCTTGTAGCAGCAACCTCGCGTATATAGCATTTCTATTTCCTTGTTATCCGGCATAAAGCATTGAATCGCTGGGATATAATTTTACCATTTACGATGTTTATAGCATAATGTTGCCTTAATTTTTACGTAATAGCGAACAAAGTTACGATTTTTTTTGCACACGGCGGCCTGATTTTTTCCTTTGCCGTTTTTTTGCATCGGCTACCTCCCCATCCTCATAGGCTTCATCACCATCCGGATCTTCCAGCATAAGGTAGTCCAGCTGCTTTTTTTCCATGTTCACGTTGCTCACCCTAATGCGCACGGCGTCGCCCAGCGTGTAGGTCTTGCCCGTGCGCCGGCCTACAACGCGGTAGTTGTCTTCGTCAAAGAAAAAGAAATCTTCCCTTAGCGAGCGTAGCAGCACCATGCCTTCAATTTTATTTTCGTTTATTTCCACGTATATTCCGCGGTCGGTCACGCCCGAAATGGTACCGCTGTACTCCATTCCGATTTTGTCCTGCATATACTCGGCCATTTTGTACTTTATGGAGGCTCGCTCGGCATCGGCGGCCTGCCCCTCCATTTGGCTGGAGTGCTTGCAGAGCGCCTCGTAGTCGTCGGCCTTAGCCGACCTTCCGTTCTCAAGGTAGCGCTCAAGCAGGCGGTGCACCATCATATCGGGGTAGCGGCGTATGGGCGATGTGAAGTGCGTGTAGTAGCCGAACGCCAGCCCGTAGTGCCCCACGTTGGAGGTGCTGTATCGGGCTTTGGCCATGCAGCGCAGCGCCAAAGTTTCGAGGATGTTTTGCGCCTTGCTTCCGCGCACCTCGCTCAGCAGCTCGTTCAGCTTGCGCGAAATGGCTGCTCCTTTCCCAAAGTTCACCTTGTACCCCAGCTGCTGCGCCACGTGGCTCAGGCTGTACAGCTTTTGCTCGTTGGGATTTTCGTGTACGCGGTACACAAACGTTTTGGGCTTTGCCTTTGCCGGCGGCTTGCCTATAAACTCGGCAACGCTACGGTTGGCAAGCAGCATGAACTCCTCCACCAGCTGGTGCGAGGGGGTATCCTCGCGAAAATAAACGCCAATGGGCTTGCCGCTTTTGTCGATGTCAAAGCGGGCTTCGGCGCGCTCAAACCCAACGGAGCCGTTCTCGAAGCGCGCCGCGCGCAGGCGCTGCGCCAGCTGGTGCAGCGCGAGAATTTCCTTGTCGAAGTCGCCTGCGCCGCTGTCGATAATATCCTGCACCTCCTCGTAGGTGAAGCGGTGGTTGGACTTTATGACCGTTTTTCCAAACCACTGCGCAACAACGTTTGCATCCTTGTCCAGCTCAAACACCGCCGAGAAGCACAGCTTTTCCTCCTTTGGCCTGAGCGAGCAAAGCCCGTTGCTTAGCCGCTCAGGGAGCATCGGCACCGTGCGGTCAACGAGGTAAACCGACGTGGCGCGGCGCATGGCCTCCTTGTCTACCACAGAGTCGGGCCTGACGTAGTGCGTTACATCGGCAATGTGCACGCCCACCTCAAAGTGTCCGCCGCGCAGCCGGCTCAGGGAGAGGGCGTCATCAAAATCTTTGGCGTCTTTGGGGTCAATGGTAAGGGTAGTAACTTTGCGAAAATCGCGGCGCTTGGGGAGCTCCTTTTTTATGTCGTCCTGCACCTCGTCGGCAGCGCTCTCCACCGCAGGGTCGAACTTGTAGGGCAATCCGTACTCGGCAAGGATGGCGTGCATCTCGGCGTTATTTTCGCCGGGCTTGCCAAGTATGTCCACCACCTTTCCCACAGGCTGTCGGGCGTTGGCAGGCCAATCGATGATGGCCGCCAGCACTTTTTGTCCATCGCGAGCGCCGGCTACGTGCTCGCTGGGGATGGTAATATCTACGTGCATGTGGCGGCTGTCGGGGGTTACGACAGCTCCGGACTTCATTTTTCTGAGCACTCCGGCAAACTCCGTACGCGCGCGCTTCACAATCTCCACCACGTCACCTTCTGGCCGGCGGGGCGTTTGGCGCACAAATACTTTTACCGTATCGCCGTGCAGCGCATGGTTTAGCGCGTGCGGCGGCACAAAAATATCAACCTCGCTCTGCTCGCTCTCTACGTAGGCAAGCCCGCCACCGGTTACGTCTATAACGCCCGTAATCTCTACGCCTTTTACGCGCGGCTTGTACATGCCGTCCGGCATGAGCACAAGCCTGCCCTCCTTCACTAAAGCGTCTACTGCGGCGGCAACCTTGGCCTGCCGGTTGGCGTCCTTCTTTATCCGCAGCGACTTGAGGAGCTGCGAATGCGAAAATGGCCTGCTGACGCTCTCAAGGTAAAAGTTCAGCTTTTGTAGAATATCTGTTTTGTTTTTTCTTCCTCTCATTTACATTGCTAAAGCTACGGCTTCTAACGCAATTGCCGCATGTAAAACATGCCATAGCTATAAGACTTACAAAGGTAGCAAAAAAATAGGAGTGTAGAATATTTTAGCTGTTTAAATTTGTCCATGCCGGAATTTTTGGCTCTCCTATAGCATCTTCATGCAGCAGCTCAATGATTTTGCTCTGCATAGGGAAATTTTGAATTAATTGTCTGAATCAGGATTCTCAGGATTTTAAGATTTACAGGATTCACATACTACAATTATTGATTGATTTGATTGATAAAGATTTACCCATCTTCACCCGCTGGTGCGGGCTTGTAGCCCGTGCCGTTTTACCATATTTTGTTTGGTACGGGCTGCAAGTTCGCGTCAGCGGGAGAAAAAACGGACATCCGAAATCAATTATTTGTGCCTGTCCAGCGCTCGCCATGCGTAGGCAACGTAGGCCAGCACAAAGGGTATCAGAATGGACGCATAGCTCATTGTTTTTAGCGTGAAAATGCTTGAGCAGCTGTTTTCTATGGTGAGCGAGCTTTGCAGGTCTGCTATTGAGGGGTAGTAAGCGGTGTTGTTCCACCCGGCGCAAAGCAGCAGCGCCAGCACGGTCAGAACTGTTCCTGCGCCGGCAAACCATATACCTTTCCGCCACCTGCTGCAAAGAGCGGTTTTGGCAATGCCCAGCAGCGCTCCGGCTACGCCTGCCAGCAGCGCTATCAGCGTCACAGGCATTGCTGTGAGGTTGATGAAGTACTTGTGGGGCTGCATAAACACCTCTTTTGTTTCGGGGTTTACCGCAAATCCGTCCTGAAGCAGCCAGTGCACGAGAAACGCGAGGAAAAATGCCAAAAACAGGGCCGCCTCCCACGGCAGCCGTTGGCGCGATTTTCGCTGTATCTCGTCGTCGCTGATGTTGTTGATGAAGTAGAGCAGCGCCAGCACGCGCGACAGAAAAAATACTGCCAAGCCAAGGCATACGTTCCACCACACAAGGATTGCCTCAAGCCCGTGCCACGGGTTTTCCCACGACGAGATAACCGGATTTTGCGTGCAGGTGAGCTGCTGCCTGTTGACGGCAAATTCTGCCCCGTTGAAAAACGTGCCCACCGCAACCCCAATGAGCGCCGGTGCAAGAACCCCGTTTAGCAGGAGAAATATCCGGTAGGTTTTTTTGCCCAGCAAGTTGCTTTTCTTTGCCTGATACTCGTAGGACACCGCCTGTAGCACAAAGCAAAACAAAATCAGCATCCACAGCCAGTAGGCGCCGCCAAAGCTCGTGGAGTAGAACAGCGGGAACGAAGCAAAAAATGCTCCGCCAAAGGTGACCAAGGTGGTAAACGTAAGCTCCCACTTGCGCCCAACGGAGTAGAGCAGCATGCTTTGCTGCTCCTCCGTTTTGCCTATGGCAAAAAGCAGCGACTG
>JAIRXY010000250.1 GCA_031268055.1 Prevotellaceae bacterium
GAAAGGCTGTGGTCAATGCGCCCAAGCGCCTCAAAGCTGCCGTCGGCGTTTACCTTTCCCAAGTCTTGCGTTTCGATAAATGAGCAGGAGTTTTGGTTGGCCAAATCAATAACGTTGACGCCGCCGGCAACGCCTGCCGCGGCCGGAGCAAAAGGGTTGTGCAAATCGCGCAGGGACACGCGCATCCACGGCGGCGCAAAAAATCGTCCGCCGCCGGACGAGTACGCCTGCGACAGCAGCTCCGTCATGCCGTACTCCGAGTGGATAGCCGCTACGCCAAAGCTGCTGCACAAAAGCTGGTGCAGCTCCTCGCGCGGCAGCTCCCTTCGGCGGCCTTTCATGCCGCCCGTTTCCATCACGATAAGACCGGGAAACCGGAGCGGGTGGCGCTCTGCCAAATCGAGCAGCGCAAAGCTCACCCCGATAAGAATTGTAGGCTGGCGCTGGCGCTGTAGCAGCTCAAGCCGCGCCGCCAGCTCGCCGTGGTTGTGCAAAAAAAATCCGCCCTGCGGGTGCGCGCTCTGCTCCACCAACCGCTCCACCATGTACACCAGCGACGACCCCTGCCGCTCGGCGTAGCCCGGCAGCAGCGCAAGAATGCAGTATTTTTGCGGAGCGCCATAAAAATGCTCAAATCCGCGCAAAAACGACTCCTCGTACAGCCGCACGTCGGAGATGTGGTGGCGGCTCGTTGCTGCGCCGGTAGTGCCGCTGCTCACAAAGGTGATTTGCGCCGCCGCATCGCCGCAAACAATGCGCTCGGTTTTGAAAAGCTCTACGGGCAAAAAGGGTATTTGCGCCGTGCTGCTCACGGCCTCCCTCCGCACGCCAAGGTACGAAAGGTAGCGGCTATACGGCTCGCACGCCTGCGCCTGCCTGCGAAAGGTGGCGAGGCACGCCTGCTCAAGCTCGGCGGCGGTGGTGATGGAAAAAATTGATGACATCGGCTACACAAATTGCAGGCTATCCGTTACGGTGGCGTAGCCCAAACGATACAAAAGTACGCTTTTTTGCAGCGCAAACAAAATGGCAGACAGGGAAAACGCTCACGAAGCTTTCATTATCACCCTTATTGTTGTACCCTTGTTCACCTCCGAGTGGAGCACAGCAATCTTTCCGTGGTAGAGGTCTTCCACCACGCGCTTGCAGAACGACAGGCCTACGCCCCAGCCTCTGGTTTTGGTGGTGTAGCCGGGGGTAAATATCTTTTTGTGCAGCTTTTTTGACGATATTCCGCGACCGCTGTCCTGAACATCCAGCACCACCCTTTTTTCTGTTTTTTGCGCCAGAATTTTCACCGTACCGTGGCTTGCGCCAATAGCGTCGAGCGCATTTTTAATCAGGTTTTCCACCACCCACTCCCAGAGCATGGGGTTTACCTTGGCGTTGGCCGAAAGCCCGCACGTGTCGTCGACCATGATTACATTTTTGGAAGCCCGCTGGCGCATGTAGTCCAAGCAGCTTCTGGCAGATTGCACTATGTCAACGCTGTGCAAGTTCTCCTTTACGCCGATTTGCGAAAATTTGGTGCTGATTTTTTGCAGGCGGACAACGTCCTTTTCCAGCTCCTGCGCAATTTCGCCGTCGCCGCCTTTTTCTTTTAGCAGCGTGAGCCAGCCCAGCATGGAGGTTATGGGAGTGCCCAGCTGGTGGGCGGTTTCCTTGGTCATGCCCACCCAGAGCATGTTCTGCTCCGATTTTTTGGCCGTGCTAATCACGAGGTACAGCAGCGCCATGAGCAGCGTAATGGCCGAGAGCTGCACGTAAGGAAAATTCTTGAGAATATTTTGCACATCAGAATCGTCGTAGTACATTAGGGTTACATCGCCGTCCGGAAAGACAATCTGTATGGGAGGGTGAGCTTCGGCCATGCGCCTGATTTGAGCCTTGAGCTTGTTCTCCGTATCAACACGGGACGATGTTATATTTTTGATAGACAGCAGGTTGCCTTCCTCGCTGACGAGAATGCAGGGTACGGAGGTGTTGCTCGACACCACCTTGTGAATGAACTCAAAGTCAATGCCGGAGGCAAATTCGGCCTGCGCAAGCACCTTCATGGCGTCTGCCCACAGCTCTACCTTTATGCGCTCCTCTTCGGCGACCTCGTTTACGAACTGCTGGCTGACAATGATGGAGTACGAAGCTATTACCGCGGCAAACGCTATTACAAAAAATTTATTGTAAAACAAGTATTTGATGATGCTATTCATTGAAAAAAATGTATTCCTGCCCGATTACTATTAATTGGGATTCTAAAAGTAGGAAAAAATCCGCTTTTTTCCTATTCTTCCTCCCAATCTACCTCTACTGCCGACCGCTGCTTTTTGGGGTCTGCTTTTTTAGGCGGGGGGTTGGGGGCTGGCTTCGTTTTTTTCGTCACCTCCAAGGCGCTGTTGTCTTCTTCCCACTCTACGGTAACTTTCTCCTTTTTTTGCGCGGCGGGCGACAGTTTTTTGTCGTCCACCTGCTCTGCACGCAGCAAGCTTTTCACTTCTTGAGCCTCGCGCTGCATCTTTTTCCCCATATTTTTGCTCCACTCCTGCCGATCGTGCGACACCTCGGTTGCGCCGTTTTTGCTTGTAAAGTGCAGGAATAGCTTTGTTTTATTCTCCTTTATCGGGTTTTCAATATTTTTTTCTTTTCTCGACAGCAGCTCGCTAAGGTACAGCGTTATGTGGTAGTCAAAATCGCCCTTGAGCTCTTGCGTTCCGGCAATGAGCACGTTGAGCGCCGTTGAGCGCACCTCCATTTTGGGTATGGTAATTTTGCCCTTTTCGAGGCTGAGGGTATTTTTTAGGGCAGAGAAGCGCACGTCTTGCAGCAGCGACTTTTTCAGGTAGGCCGACAGCGGCTGGATGGGCTCAAATTCAAGCAACCTCCCGCTGTTTATGGTAAGGTCAATGGTGGCGCTCAGGTCGTCGGCGTCTAACCCTTCCTTGCCTACGCTGGCCGCAAGCGTAATGGAGCCGTCGCACTTACCCTGCATGCTGCCGGGCTTTACGCCGAAGTTTTTATGCAGGTAGGGCAGGCTCTCCAGCTGTACGCCGTTGAAGTACAAATCGCAGCTCAGCCGGTTGCTCCTGCCGGTTGGCGTGTACAGCTTTAGGTCGCCGCCCAGAGCGCCGTCAAAAGCGTCTGCCTTCAGGTCGTTGACCATCAGGCTGTGGACGCTGTAGTCCACAACGCCGGAAACGTTCTTGTAGATGTGGTCAAATATCGCTACTTCGCCGGCTTGTACGTTGAGGTGGGCGTAAATGTTAGGGTTAAGCGTTGCGCTGTCGTCTTGCAGGAACAGCTTGTCCAAATTTAGCTGCTTGGCGTTCAGGTTGCCGCTTATCTTCAGCGCAGCCGCCTCGCTTTCGCCCAGCAGCGCCGGCAGGTAGCCCTGCACCACCCCGTCGAAAGCGCCCTCGGCAGCATCGCACGAAATGCTAAGCTGCGGCTGGAGCGCGCTTTTATCGGCCAGCAGCAGCCCGTTTAGCGTGTACGCTCTTTTTTGCAGCAGCGCCTTTAGGTCGCTCACGCTTGCCTGCACGCTCAACGCCTCAATGCCTTCGCTGCTCAAGCTTTTGGCGCGCACCTGTGCGCTACCTTGCACCTTGCCTTCGGGCAGGCTTTCTACCTTCAGCGAGGCAACGTCGCCCGAAAAGCGGGCGTCGATATCGTACTGCGGCGCTTTGAAGTTGCTGACGGTCGCGCTGCCGCCAATGCTGAAGCTGCGGTGGTAAACGTCGTCGCTGCTGACGGTGCAGGCGTACGATTTCGGGTCTTTTGCATCGCGGCCGGTGACGCCGTAGCGCAGCTCTTTTACGTCTATCGCCTCCATACCCTTGAGCTTTACCGTTACGTTGCGCGCCGTGCCGCTTCCGGCGAGGCTAACGGCAGCTTTCCCCTTCAAGCTTCCGGTAAGGCGAACGTCAACGCTGGCGCGGCCGCTCAGCTGCTCGGGTGCGTCGAACGTTGCGTACTTTTGGGCTTGCTTGATGACGTTTTCGAGCGGCAGGTTTTTTCCGGCAATGCTCACGCTGAACTTTCCAAGAGGCCGGAAGGCTACGCTTCCCTTGGCCTCCAGCGTCATGTTGTCTACGCCGAGCTTGCTGCCTGCAATGGTTGCCACGCCCTGATCAAGGCTACCCTTAGCGTCAATGGAGAGGCTTGTGCGGGTATGCTTCACCGGCTTTTGCTGGCTTGATACCTGCAATACCAGCGCCCCTTTTGCGTGCAGGTTTAGCTTACCGTCCTCTTTTTTCTCCACGGCAGCGCCCAGCGCTTTGATTTCTACCGCCACGCTGCCGCTTGGGGTATTCTCTACGCTTAGCAGGCAGCGGTTGAGCTGTATCCGGCTCACCTCGCGCAGCAGGTTTTCGGTGTTGGGCATTGGGGAGGTAGCTTTAGGGGGAGAATTTTTGTGCTGAGCTAAGCGTAGCTTGAGCTGACCGTCGCTCACCAGCAGCTTTTTTATTTTTACTTCTTTGTACAGCGCAAAGCTCAGCAAATCCACCTCCACGCGCAGGGTTTCTGCCTGTAGCCCAAATGCTGCGCTGGCTACGTCGCTGCTCTTGCGGCTAACATCAACGCCGCTAAAAAGCAGCGTGGTGTTCCTTAGATTCAGGGATAGCGCAACGTCTACATCCTTTGCCGTAAAGTATAGCTCATTATTTTGGGCAACATCTGCCAAAACAGCCTTGACAATATCGTTGCGGTAGATGATGGTCAGCGCAATGCTTGACGCAACAAACAGCGCTAACACGCTGATTACTATAGCAAATATCTTGACAATATTCTTCATAAAACGTTTGAGAGACTTCATTTTAATATATTTTTTTGCGAAAGTATAGAAAATAGCGTTATATTTGTACCAAAATAATATAAAAAATCTGATGAGATGGGAAAATCGCAGGAAGTTGAAACGATTTCAAACGGGTTTAACCGCATTTGTGCAGGTACCACATTTATAGGTAACATTTTAGCATCGAGCGACATTCGCATTGATGGAGTGCTGGAAGGTAACGTTACCACCAAGGGAAAATTTGTAGCTGGCGAAACCGGACATATCAAAGGCGATATAGTCTGCAAAAATGGCGACATTCTTGGAAAAGTAAACGGGAAAATAGCGGCAAGCGAATTTCTTGCGCTAAAATCTACCGCAAACATCACAGGCGACATTACAACGGAGCAAATTCTCATTGAAGTAGGCGCTAAGTTTGTAGGCTACTGCAATATGGCCAACAACGGCAGCGCCGCCAAAAACGGCAACGGCTTCAAGGGTAAAGATGCTGCGGCTTCTTCGGACGCAAACCAAAAATAGTCTTCTTTACTTTTGCACCCTCATGCACTCTTTCTCGTCGCTCTCGGAACGGGTTACTCATGCTATTGACAACCTGAATTTTCCGCAATCGCCGGCGCTCCTCTACCAGCCTATGCGCTATGCGCTGCTGTCGGGGGGAAAGCGCGTGCGTCCGGCGCTGCTGCTCCTGTGCACCGATATGTTCCTGCAAAAAATAGCGCAAGAGCACGTCGACGTATCGCTGGGGGTAGAGCTGTTCCACTGCTTCACGCTTATTCACGACGACGTTATGGACAAGGCCGACCTGCGCCGAGGTCGCCCCACGGTGGTAAAAAAGTGGGGAATCAACACGGCCATCCTCTCCGGCGACGCTATGCTGATTGAGGCCTACAAGCTGGTGCGCCGCACCGCCAACGCCGACGCTTTGCTGGCGGCTTTCAACAAGGCGGCCACTGATGTTTGCGAAGGGCAGCAGCTCGACATGGATTTTGAGCAGCAGCCGTCCATCACGGAGGAGCAGTACTTCATCATGGTGGGCAAAAAAACGGCAGCGCTGCTGGCTGCCGCCGCCGCTATGGGCGCATTAGCCGCCGCCGCTCCCGCCGCCGACGTGCAGCGCCTTTACGATTTTGCGTATAGCTTGGGCTTGGCCTTTCAGCTGCGGGACGACTACCTTGATGTGTACTCGGACGCTGCCGAGTTTGGCAAGGTTACGGGCGGCGACGTTGCGGCAGGCAAAAAAACTTTTCTATTTGTAAGCACAACGGCGGCGCTGTCCGGACAGGAGCGCGACGAATTTTTGCAGCTCATGCAGAGCAGCCACCTTCCGGCGGACGAAAAAGTGCAGCGGGTAAAGGATTTTTACGCTAAGGCCAACGCTGTGCAGCAGCTAAAGGATACGGAGAATAAGCTGTTCGACGCTGCCATGCAAAACCTTGCGCTGGTCAACGTACCGCAAGAGCGAAAGGAAAACCTCGAAAATTTGGCTCTGATGCTTCTGCAAAGAAAAAAATAACGGACGGGAGAGAAATTACGAATTACGAAATTGATTCCTACACCACATTCACTTCCATTTCCAGCTTTACGCCAAACTTGTCGTTCACCGCTTGGCATATTTCGTTAGCAAGCGTCAGCACATCGCAGCCTGTTCCGCCGCCGTAGTTTACCAGCACAAGCGCCTGCTTTGGGTGTACGCCTACGCTGCCGCGCCGCGCACCTTTCAGCCCGCACTGCTCTATGAGCCACCCTGCGGGGATTTTTACGCCGCTGCCGGAGGCAAAGGAGGGCATAGCGGGGTGTTTTTTCAGCAGCTCTTCTGCTAACGATTTTTCTACAAAAGGATTTTTAAAGAAGCTTCCGGCGTTGCCCAAGTCTGCCGGATCGGGAAGCTTGCTGCGGCGCGTTGCAGCTATAGCTTGCCGCACGTTGCACAAATTTTCGCCGCCAAGCTGCTTTACCATTTCGCGCAAGCTACCGTACGAGATGTTGTAGCGCGGACGCTTGCTCAGGCAAAACGTAACCTGCGTAATGACAACTTTCCCCTTGAGCTCCTGCTTAAAAATGCTGCCGCGGTAGCCAAACCTGCACTGCTCGTTGCTTAGGCGCTTCACCGCGAAGTCGTCCAAGTCAACATACTCAACGCTTTCAATGGCATCCTTTGCCTCCGCGCCGTACGCTCCGATGTTTTGCACAGGGCTGGCGCCCACTGTGCCGGGGATGAGGGACAGGTTTTCCAGCCCGTACCAACCGCGCTCCACGCTGCTGCGCACCAGCTCATCCCACACCACGCCTGCTCCCACGCGTAGCCGTACATGCTCGCTTGTGCTGCTCTCTATGTCGATATTTTGTAGCAGTGGCTGTAAAATGCAGCCGTCAAAATCGGCGGTAAAGAGGAGGTTGCTGCCGCCTCCCATCACCAGCCGCTTGCCGCATGCAAAATCCTTGTCGTAGCGTAGCTGTAGTATCTCCTGCGTAGCGTACGCCTTGATGAAGCGACGTGCGCTCACGTCAAACCCAATGGTGTTGAGGCTTTTAAGAGGGTAATTATAAAAATTTTCTACCATTTTTTTGTTCTAGTTCCGAATTTAAGATAAGAGAAATGCCAACGGGCGCTCACCTGCTATTCTGCTCAGTTCAACTCGGCAAACGCTTTACCGGAGGGGCAATGTTCCCATATCATCTTGACCTGCCGCTTCTTCGCCACCTCCTGACGGCAACAGCCGACGGCAGCTCTACATTTTCGTAAAAAACCCATCGGTCGTTTTCAAACCGAAGCGCATCGTAGGCGTCGTTTGGTATGTAGGTCTCGTAGCGTCCGCGCAGCTGGCTGTACATGGGCATAAGGTTTGAGAAAACAATCTGCGCTGTGCCCTCGTGGTAGCGCAGCTCCATTACGGCCTCTGCGCTATACTCAAAAATCATGC
>JAIRXY010000261.1 GCA_031268055.1 Prevotellaceae bacterium
TATGTAAGTTGGGATGATGCTCATAGGTTTATAGACAGTTTGAATAAGTTTTATGGCAATGGTAAGTTTCGGTTGCCTACGGAGGCGGAGTGGGAGTACGCTGCGAAGGGCGGGAGTTCTCAACAGAGTTACACGTATGCGGGTAGCAATACTGTTGGCGACGTGGCGTGGTATTACGAAAGTACTAGTAGCAAGACTCATCCTGTGAATGACAGCGTAAAAATGGCTAATACTATAGGGATATATCATATGAGCGGCAACGTGAGGGAGTGGTGTGAGGATTACTCTGATGGTAATTTTGGAGAGGTTAAGATACCTATTCCGACTCTTACATTGGGCTCCGACCGCGTGGTTCGTGGCGGTAGCTGGTACCGCGATGCGGCGCTCTGCACCGTGTCCTACCGGCACACCAGCGACCCGTCCTACCGCGACTCCTTCAGCGGGTTCCGCTTGGCTTGCAGTTCAAACCCTTGAGCAGGTTACTCGGTTTTGCCAAAGCGGGCGAGCGGAGCCGCCCGCAAAAGGCAAAACCGCATAGCGCCCCTCGGGTGGGGGAAGTTTTTTGTGCTGGCTGGTTTTTTGCGGTGTGAGGCGCTGCACCGGTTGCCGCCCCCACCGCCGCAGGCGATGCGCAGCGCTCTGCAACCTTATTTTTTACCTCATTTCAGCAATAAAATAACCTCAGTATCAATTGGTTGCATATATGATATGCAACCTCATTACCTCATTTTGCGGGGTTTACGTTGCGGATATATTCATATTTCGTCTTTTAATGAGGGCAAATGCATGAAAAACCCCATAGGTGTTGGAGGCGGTTTGTCGCCCTGCCGCATACAGCAAGCGCGCTGTGGAGCGCGCTTGCCTATTCCTGCTTTACTTCAAGAAAGCAATCACCTGATTTTTTTCTATGGCGTCGCCTTGCTTGGCTTCTGTCTGCACGATTTGCCCGTCGATAGGCGCGCTCACCGGCTCCAGCCCGTAGTAGGTCTGCACGTAGCAGAGGGGCTGCCCTTTCTTGAAAACCGTGCCTATTACGGGGGCTGTCGAGGTATCGGTAAGGTCGTACTGCCAAATGAGCTTTCCTCTGACGGGCGATTGCACCGGCAGCGCCGTTGGGTAAAGCGCCTGAATCTTATGAATGTCAAAGCAGGGAATTTCTACCACCGGCCGCACCACCACGATGGGCGCGCCGGCTTTTTCGCGCGCCTGCTCCAGCTCCTTTTCAAACCGCTCCTTTGCCACGCCCGACCTGTACTCGCGGTACTGCCGGTCGTGCATGGCAAGCTCAAAGAGCTCTTCGTTGTCTTTTCCGAAATCCCAGCCGTTTTTTTTCATTTCTTTCCGGTAGGTATCCAGCGCGTTGGGGTAAGCCGCCTGCGGGTCGCCGTCGTAAAACTCGAGCTGCTGCTGCTTGGCCAGCTCCACAATTCCGGGCGCTAACGCTCCGGGCAGCTTGCCCATCCGTCCAAGAATCATATTCCACGTGTCCTTGTCGATGGAGGAAAAGCGCGGCTTGCCCTGCGCCATAAACAGAATATTCATCAGCGACACGTTCTTTACGTACTGGCTGAAAGGCGTGACCAGCGGCGGACAGCCCAGCATCGGCCAAACGTACTCCACCTCCTGAAAGAGCTGCACAACAAGGCTGTTGAGCGCTACCTCCTGCTTGTTGTTCTGGCGCAGCGCCGCGTTGATTGCGCTGTGCATTCCGCGCAGGTCGGCCATCATCGACCCCATCATTCCTCCCGGCAGCCCGCAGCCTACCAGCAGCGAGCTCATCTGCTTGTTCGACGAGTCGATGAAGTAGCCAAGAAAATCGTCGATAAACGTTTGCGTCAGCCGGCGCGCCTCCATGTAGGCCGCCATGTTGACGTCGGGCACAAGGAATCCGGCATCCTTCAGCATTGCCTGAACCGTAATAATGTCGGGGTGCACCATGCCCCACGCGAGCGGCTCCATAGCGACGTCGATGTAGTCGGCTCCGGCGCGCGCTACCTCCAGCATGGAGGCCACCGAAAATCCCGGCCCCGAATGCCCGTGGTACTGAATAGTCAGCTTGGGGTGGCGCTCCTTGATGGCCTTGACAATTTTTCCCAAAAACGCCGGACGGCCAACGCCCGCCATATCTTTCAGGCATATCTCGTCTGCGCCGAAGTCGGCCAGGGTATCGGCTAAGCGCACGTAGTAGTCCTCCGTAAAAACCTGCCCGAAGGTAATGCTCATCGCCGCCTGCGCCACCATGCCGGCGGCTTTTGCGTACTCAATGGAGGGCTGCAGGTTGCGCGGGTCGTTCAACCCGCAGAAGGAGCGCGCAATGTCTGTTCCCTGGGCTTTTTTTACCTTAAACATCAGCTTCCGCACGTCGGCAGGCACGGGATTCATGCGCAGGCCGTTGAGGGCTCGCTCCAGCATGTGCGTTTGGATGCCCGCCCTGTTGAAGGGCGCTGTCCACTCGCGCACCGCCGTGTTTGGATTTTCGCCAAACAGCAGGTTGACCTGCTCGAAAGCGCCGCCGTTGGTTTCTACACGGGCAAAGCAGCCCATGTCAATGATTACCGGTGCAACTTGCTTTAGCTGGTCTACACGCGGTACGTACTTACCGGACGATTGCCACATGTCACGGTAAAGAAGGCTAAACTTAATTTCTCTTGCCATATTTTATGTTAAATAAAATGGGTGATGGATGATGGTGGGTTTTAATAGATATAGAAAAATGGCAGGGCTGAGGTTGGTATTCAGCCCCGCTTTTTTTAGCTTTCAATTTTTGTTTTCGCTTCAAAAGCAATTGCGTACAGCTTCATTTGCTTCACCATACTTAGCAATCCGTTGGCGCGGGTGGGGGAGAGATTTTCGCGAAGCCCTATCCTGTCCAGAAAGGCAACGTCGGCAGCGATGACATCCTTCGGCGCTTGCCCCGAAAAAACGCGGACAAGCAGCGACACAATGCCCTTGGTAATAATGGCGTCGCTATCGGCGGTAAATACAAGCTTTCCGTCCGTCAGCTCGGCGTTGAGCCATACGCGGCTTTGGCAGCCCTGAAT
>JAIRXY010000279.1 GCA_031268055.1 Prevotellaceae bacterium
CCTCCCTTGCCGCCGCCCATAGGAAGCGTAGTGAGGGCATTCTTGAAAGTTTGCTCAAAGGCCAAAAACTTCAAAATAGAAGGGTTGACGGAAGCGTGAAAGCGGATGCCTCCCTTGTATGGGCCAATGGCGTTGCTGTGCTGGATGCGGTAGCCCATGTTCACGTTTACCTTGCCCTTGTCGTCTACCCAAGTAACGCGAAAGGAAAAAATGCGGTCGGGGATGCACAGCCGCTCAATCAGGCTTGCTTTTTCAAACTCCGGGTGCTGGTTGTACACATCCTCTATAGACTCCAACACTTCCGATACTGCCTGAATATACTCAGGCTCGTGAGGAAACCTCCTCATCAAATCGTCTACTACTGCTTGTACTTTCATTGCTCTAACGGTTTAAAAATGAATAATAAAAATGCTCTTTTGTGCAAAATCAGCGCAAAAATAGGAAAAATCATTTAAATTTCAAAGCCTCAGGTAGAAATAAAAGTTAATTTGAACTTTTGAATGGCAGGTTTTCCATCCTTTAGCCGCTGGCTTTCCAATCGCTACTTCAACGCCAAAAGTAATTTTTATGCCAAATAAATTGTCCTCATGAGCTATTCTTGTCATTTTTTTCTATTTTTGTAGGCGGAAGAAGAGGGATAGCGAGGGCTGATAAAAGCGGAACCTGCAAACCCCAAATCTGTATAAAACCTGAAATTCATTAATTGTTAATCTATTAAACCTATTTAATCGCATGTCCCTTTCCTCAACCAGCATCAAGCGACCGGTGCTTACTACCGTATTCGTTATTGTCATTACCATTTTTGGATTTATTGGGTATACCTTTTTGGGTGTTCGCGAATACCCCAGCGTCGACCCGCCTATCATTTCGGTGAGCACCAGCTACATTGGCGCTAACGCCGATATTATCGAAAAGCAAATTACCGAGCCGCTGGAGCAGAGCATCAACGGCATTGAAGGTATACGGTCGCTCACCAGCACCAGCAGCACAGGGCAAAGCCGCATAACGGTGGAGTTTGAGCTGGGGCGCGACATGGAGTCGGCGGCAAACGACGTGCGCGACAAGGTCTCCAAATCGCTCTACCGCCTGCCAAAAGATTGCGACCCGCCCACCGTCTCCAAGGCCGACGCCGATTCCGACCCCATCCTCATGATAGGCATCCAGAGCAACAGCCGCTCGCTGCTGGAGCTCTCCGAAATAGCCGACCTCACCTATAAGGAGCAGCTGCAAACAATTTCGGGCGTTAGCGCCATCACCATCTGGGGCGAAAAGCGCTACGCCATGCGCCTGTGGATGAACCCAAGCAAGCTGGCGGGCTACGGCCTTACGCCTATGGACGTGCGCGACGCGCTGCTGCGCGAAAACTTGGAGCTGCCCTCCGGACTTATTGAGGGCAAAAACGTGGCGCTCAGCATCCGCGCGCAGGGGCTGCTTACAACCCCCGAAGACTTCAACCGCCTCATAGTAGCCCAGCAGGGCGACAGGGTGGTGCGCTTTCGCGATGTGGGCTACGCCGAGCTGGGGCCAGAAGACTTACGCAGCATCATGAAGCAAAACGGCGTGCCGGGGGTGGGCGTAGGCGTTATTCCGCAGCCGGGGTCAAACCACATCGAAATTGCCGATGAGGTGTACAAGCGCATGGAGCAAATCGCCAAAAGCCTTCCGGAGGATGTGGAAATCAACATGATTTACGACAACACAACCTTCATCCGGTCGTCCATCAAGGAGGTTGGCGAAACCATCGTCATCGCTTTTGTGCTGGTGGTGCTCATCATCTTTTTGTTCCTGCGCGACTGGCGCTCAACGCTCATCCCTACGGTGGTTATTCCGGTTTCGCTCATTGGCGCTTTCTTCATCATGTACCTTGCAGGGTTTAGCATTAACGTGCTGTCGCTGCTGGCTATCGTGCTTGCCATCGGGCTGGTGGTAGACGACGCCATTGTGATGATGGAAAATATCTACGTAAAGATAGAGGCAGGGCTTACCCCGCTTGAAGCCGGCATAAAAGGCGCCAACGAAATATTCTTTGCCGTTGTGTCTACCACCATTACGCTGGTGGCGGTTTTTTTCCCCATCGTGTTTTTGCAGGGCACCACGGGAAGGCTTTTCCGCGAGTTTAGCATTGTTATTTCCGGCTCTGTGCTCATCTCTGCCTTTGTTGCGGTTACGTTCACGCCTATGCTGTCTACAAAAATACTCAAGCACAGGGCGCGGCAGCCGTGGTTTTACCGCGCTACAGAGCCCTTCTTTAGCGGACTTACCAACTTCTACCGCAACACGCTCAACGGCTTTATGCGCTACCGCTGGATAGCAATCATTGTGCTCGTCGCAATGGGAGGCGGCATTGTATTTTTGTGGCAAAATATCCCGTCCGAAATGGCGCCGCTCGAAGACAGGTCGCTGCTCATCGTGCGCAGCTCCGGCACCGAAGGCGCCACCTACGAGTACATGAGCCGCTACATAGACAACGTGACCGAAACGGTTGCTGACAACGTGCCCGAAACGCAGCTCGTCATGTCGCGGGCATGGGCAGGCAGTGGGTTTGCCCGCGTAATGCTAACGCCTCCTGCCGAGCGCCAACGAACGCAGCAGGAAGTGTACGAGGCTATCACGCCTAAGCTCTACCCCCTCACCGACGCTCGCTCGTTCGTCATGCAGCAGAGCACCTTTGGCGGACGCCGCGTGGGTATGCCGGTGCAGTATGTGCTGCAAGGCATCAACCTTGACAAGCTGAAGGAGTTTGTGCCGAAGTTTATGGAAAAAGTCAACGAAAGCCCCGTGTTTCAGATGGCCGACGTCGACCTGAAGTTCACAAAGCCGGAGGTGCGCGTGGATATTAACCGCGACAAGGCTAACCTGATGGGCATTTCTACGCAGAACATCGGGCAAACGTTGCAGCTGGGCTTGAGCGGACAGCGCTTTGGCTACTTCTTTATCAACTCCAAGCAGTATCAGGTTATTGGGCAAATGGAGCGGCAGCTGAGCAGCAAAACCCTCGACCTCCGCTCTATCTACGTGCGCAACGGGCAGGACGAAATGGTGCAGCTTGACAACCTCGTATCGCTGCGCGAAACAAGCACTCCACCCAACCTGTACCGCTACAACCGATTTGTGTCGGCTACCGTCTCGGCGGGGCTGGCAAATGGTAAAACCATTGGCGACGGATTAGACGAAATGGACAAAATTGCCAAGGAGGTGCTCGACGACACATTCCGCACCGCGCTTGCCGGCGAATCAAAGGAGTTTCGCGACAGCGCCTCCAGCCTCATGTTTGCGTTTTTGCTGGCGCTGGTGCTCATCTACCTTGTGCTGGCGGCGCAGTTCGAGAGCTTCCGCGACCCGCTCATCATCATGTTTACGGTGCCCCTGGCGGTGTTTGGCGCGCTGCTTTTCCTGTGGGTAAACGCAAAAACAATGAATATTTTCTCGCAAATAGGCATTATAATGCTTGTGGGGTTGGTGTCCAAAAACGGTATTCTCATCGTAGAGTTTGCCAACCAGCGCAAGGCCGACGGGCTAAAGCTCATGGATGCCATTATGGATGCTTCGGTGGCGCGCTTTCGACCCATACTCATGACCAGCCTGTCGACTATACTCGGAACCCTGCCGCTGGTCTTTGCCTCCGGCGAGGGCGCAAACAGCCGTATCATGATGGGAATTGCTGTAGTGGGAGGATTGACGGTTTCCACCTTCCTTACGCTCTACATAGTGCCGGCCATGTACA
>JAIRXY010000299.1 GCA_031268055.1 Prevotellaceae bacterium
TGTCCGCCTGCGTCGAGCGTAAGCGCTGTGCGGGTATCGTAGCTGTACATAGCGTGAATGATTTTTTTAGATTGTGGATTTTATAGGTTTTTCATTCAAAATTTAACCGCTAAAAGTACTTGTAATTTTACCATTTCCCAAAATTTTATGCCTGTTTTTTTTGTTAAAAAATCATGACTCGCTCTGTTTCATATCGGCATTACCTAAAAATCTGGCATGACGAAGAAAATGTTCGGAATGCTTGTGAAATAAACAGGTATCATCAAAAAAAGCGAAAAAAAACAATCTTTTAATGAAAAATCAAAATTGCTTGTCTTCTTTTCGAGAAAAATGCATTACTTTTGTGCTTAATTTATTTATAATGTTTTTGTAAAATGAGGTAACAAGTCAGCGTAGGTTTTACGCCGATTAATGAGCATATAGCTGATAAAGCGTTAACTTTTATTCCAGCTTCTGGAGCTTCAACAATTTCATTGCCACAGGATGATAAGTAACCTAACGCTCACGCCGCTTGTCGGCGTGGGCGTGCTTATTTGTAGCATAGGTAGCTGAGGCCCCCAGAGGCGAATATAGTGAAAAATCCCACGCTTTTTTTATTATATAAATCTGCCGGTTGGGGATTTGCGGCAGAAAAAACTACACAAAAAAAAAAAAATGAAAACAACAACTTTATCCGGCCTGAGCCTGCTGCTGGTAGCAGCGGCGCTGCTTACGGGCTGTGACCCGACCGAAGCAGAAGAAGGTACAGACACAAAAACAGAAGAAACGGCGGGCAAAAATATTACCTTCAACGTCCATATCTGTAATGACATATGGACTCCGAAAAACAAGCAGCCCTACCTTGGCACAGAAAGCGACGAAATGGCGGACATCAAGATTTACAAGGGCGACACTTTGGTCGACGTCTACCGCACCAGCAAGCAGCGCGTTGCCAAAGTATCTCTGAAAAGCGGAGCATACACCTACACCGTCAAAAGCGAGCAGGGAAAGAAAAACATCTCGAAAGACGGGTATATTATTGGCGGAATTTTTACATCGCAGGAAGAAGTCGACAGCTACCTCGGCAAAACGGCTGATGCGCAGCATCCGGGCGACTTGAAGTTTTGCGATATAAACGGTGACGGTATTATCAACGGTAGCGATGCGGTAGAAAGAGTGAGCCTGACGGTCGGCGAGGATACTACCGTTGAAGTGTACATTGCCACCATTAACTTCACGCCGGTATATGGCTTTTCGTATGAAGAGAAAAAACTCGCAATGACGCAATTTTACAGGGAAATGCTCGCCACGGCCTGCCAAATGGATGCTGCGATGACCCATGAAGCAGATGTGCCTAACTTTGCACGCATTGCCAACTTCTCCTTCGATGCGGACGACGGCCAAGTGTCGCAGCTATGGACAAAATCTTATCAGGTAATCCACCACGCCAATACAATTTTGGAAAGGGTATTTTATTTGGATAATGTTTCCGAGTCGAAAAAAAGAGAATATAATGCAGAAGCGCTATACTACCGGGCTTACGCCTACTCCATTTTGCTGAGCTATTTTGGCGGGGTTCCTGCTGTTCTATCTATGAACATTGGAGTAAACACGGATATTCAAAGAAGTGAACCGGAGGAAATCGCCAATCGGATAGCGGCTGATTGCGATGAGGTATGTATGCTGGCGCCTGCCGACGGCGAAGTAAGCCGCTATGCAGCCTTACAGGTAAAGGCTCGCGCACAGCTATGCAGCCCGATGCGCAATTACTCGGCGGCAATCAGCACGCTGACGGAGATTATCAATTCGGGCGCTTACGCGCTGCCTGCCAATAAGGAGTGGGGTGGCGATGCCATTAGCGAGGGTATCAGCTATTCCACCGCCGAGTATCCCGGCGCTATGAGAAAAGGAGATTCGGTTTACCCCGTCCGCTATACCGAAACGCTGCTGCTATTTGCCGAAGCCTCCAATGAGCTTGGGAATACATCAGCAGCCTTGCAAACAATCAATCAGCTACAAGCATGGCAGGGACTTCCGGAAATAGCAGCCCTCACAAAAGAAGAGCTGAGGGTGGCCATTGACAACCTCCGGACAACGCTGCTGAGTAGGGAAGGGCAGGCATTTGCCCGCTTGATACGAGCAAACAAATTTTTGGAAGTATTGGGTACGTTTGGGGCTACCGAAAAGCATAAGCTGCTTCCGATACCCCGCAGCGAAATGGCTGCGAATCCTCTTTTGAGTCAAAATCCGGGGTGGTAATCACACCAATTGTATGCTAAACGTGAAGTACGCCAAGCTGCCGAGAACAACATCCACTTTGTGGCTTGGCAGCTTGGCTTTCTTTTGCGCTTGGTGCAAATTATTAATTTCGTGCTGCTAAAAGTAAGCCGCCGAATTATGAATTTTGGAATTTATACGCTGTAACCGTCCGGCTACTTTTTTGTTGCAAACCTGTAGGCAAGCCCAACGTTGAGCGATTCTGTCCACTGCAAGTCCGGCCCCTTGATTACCCACAGCTGCTTACCTGCGTCGTCAACGCCGTTTTTTGCCGTGTAGCGGTCTTTGTCGCGGTACACCATCCGGCTGAAAAAAATGACGCTGAAAAAGCGGTTGATGTTGAGGGACAGGCTGGTTGTCCAGTCCACATCTATGTTTTGCGGGTTATCCTGATAATTGGAGAACAGCTCAAGCGTTGTCTTTACGCTAACGTATTTGCTCAGGGTAGACACGTACGCAAGCTGGCTGTACGCGCCAACCTGCGCGCGAAAGCGGCGGGGATTTTCGGCCAAATCTACGTCGACGTACTTTGCGTAGGTGGTGTCGCAAACAAAGGTAAACCTCCCCGAAATTGGCGACAGCGCCATGCTTAGCCCCCAATCTGCCTGATAGCGCATGCCCAGCGAGGTAATGATGTAGGCCGGCGCAAAAAATTTGGAAACCTTTACGTGCTTTGCGTTTTCGCCCACATCAAATTGGGTTTTCAGGTCGAGCTGCCCCACCCAGTAGAAGGGGGAAGCCGCTATAATGCGGTAGCCAAAAACGCTGTTGAAGTTCAGGCGGTCTTCCTTTTTTATGGAAACGCCCGCTTCGCCCTCCTTAGAGCGCGCATAAGCCATGTCGAGGCTGTTCCTGAAAAAGATACGCTGCCGGATGTGGGTAGTTGAGCTTAAAAATGCCGCGCGAAAGCCAATGGAGTTAACGCCATCCTTCCAGCTTTCGGAGTACTGCGCCTGCGAAAAGGTGAGCGATGGCATCCCCTCGGTAAAAAAAATGACGGAATCGCTGCCGTCAGGAGCTGTTGCTGCCTGCGCCAACCTCTGCTTTTGGTCGTTAGATACCCATGTTTGAGCCTGCGCAGCGGTCAGTGGATAGCATAGCAACGCCGCAGCAGCAAATAAAGTTAAAGTAAATATAGATGGTTGCTTCATTCGTTACAATAGCATAATCAATCTTAGAGCCTGTACACCTCCAGCAGCGCTGCCTGCTTTTGCGGAGCTATCAGCACTTCGTTGGCGAGCGAGGCGGGGATGAGCAGCGTTTCGCCCTTGGCGATGCTTTCGGACTGCTTGCCGCACGTGACAGCTGCCGCCCCGTCGGTGCAGATGTACACTACAAACGAGTCCATTTCCTCGTAGCTGCGGCGCAGGTCGCCGGTGAGCGTTAGCTTGTTGGTGGTGAAGTAGGGGCAGCTGGCCAGCGGCTCCGGACGGTTGAGCGCCTGAGGCGGCTCCACCTTGTGCCCCTGCGCCGCGTGGTAGCAGATAACGTCCATTGCCAAGTCGATGTGCAGCGGGCGGTTGGGCAGGTCGCGACCCCAATCGTACACGCGGTAGGTAATGTCTGAGGTTTGCTGTATTTCGGCAATCAGCAGCCCCTTGCCAATGGCGTGGATGCAGCCCGCCGGAATAAAGTACGACTCT
This sequence comes from Prevotellaceae bacterium, assembly GCA_031268055.1. Taxonomy (GTDB): domain Bacteria; phylum Bacteroidota; class Bacteroidia; order Bacteroidales; family UBA932; genus JAITMY01. Next base: position 3,900 of record JAIRXY010000299.1, read on the forward strand.
CCCGCCTTTACTTTTTCTACGTTGAGAATATCTTTCAAGGTGTTGCCCTTGATGTGGTCAAGCATTTCGCCAAGGTTGGTTTCTCGGCGGAAGCCCACAATCAGCTCCGCGTCGGGCTCGGCGTCAATTACGTGCCACATTTCGGTTTTGCCGTAGGCGTGGTGTCGCTCGGCGGCGATGGCGTCGTCGGGGTGCACCTGCACCGACAGCGATTCGTTGGCGTCGATAAACTTGATGAGCAGCGGGAACTCCTGCCCAAACTGCTCGTACACCTTTTCGCCCACCAGCTCGCCCATGTACACCTCGATGAGCTCCTGAATGTTGTTGCCCTTGAGGTAGCCATTGGCCACCACCGAGAGGTTGCCCTTCACCCCCGACAGCTCCCAGCTTTCGCCGATATTCTTGTCGGCGGCAACGCTTTTGTTGAGAATGGCGTGCAGCCTGCTGCCTCCCCAAACAATTTCCTTGAAGATAGGCTTAAACTTTAGCGGATATAGCTCCATAATTTTCAGCTTTTGGTTTTTAGTTAACGTTTTATGTATACAATTTTCTTTGTTTCGAAAAATGCCTCATCAAAAAAATCAGAGATGGCAATGACGACGGCTTTTTGCGCCACCCCTTTCAGCTCTCCGGTCAGGTCGCCGCCCTTGAGGTAGAGTATTCCGTTGGGGATGGAGCTGTGGCCACCGGTGGCGATTTTGCTCCAAACCCAGCCTGCAAAGGTAGGCAAATCGGCAACGGCGCGGCTCACCACAAAGTCAAACTTCTGCGGCAGCGTCTCCGCCCGCGCCTGCACAACCTGCACGTTGGACAGGCGCAGGGCGTGGGCAATTTCCCGCACCGCCGCTACTTTCTTCCCTATCGAATCGACGAGCGTAAAGCGGCACTGCGGAAGCGCGATGGATAGCGGTATGCCGGGGAATCCGCCGCCGGTGCCTACGTCCAGAATCTTTGCGCCGTCGGCAAGCTGCGCGGCCTTGGCTATGGCGAGCGAGTGCAGAACATGCCGCTCGTACAGCATGTCGACATCCTTACGCGAAATGAGGTTGAGCCGCTCGTTCCAGCAGCGGTAAAGCGGCTCCAGCTGCTGTAGCTGCGCTACCTGTGCAGGCGTAAAGTCCGGGAAATATTTGCGGATGCAGCTCGGTGATTCCAACGTTTGCAAGTTTTTAGCTACAACCCTTCAGGTTGCAAAAAGGGGTTTTGCCATCTTTCGCTGCCAATGCTTGTTTCAAAGCCGTGCCCCGGCAGCACGGTGGTTGCGTCGGGGAGGCTCAGCAGCACAAGGTGGAGGCTGTTCAGCAAGCTGATGAGGTCGCCGCCGGGCATATCAGACCGGCCAATGCTGCCCTTGAAGAGCGTATCGCCGGTGAACACCACACCCCCCTTTTCTTCGTAGAGCGAGACGGAGCCCTTGCTGTGCCCTGGCGTGTGGAGCGCCCGCAGGCGCGTATCTCCGAACGCTACGCTGTCGCCAAGCGCCTTTGGCATCGGAGGCTCCTGAAGCTCAAAGCCGAATATTGCGCCATACGCGGCCGCGCTGCTAAGATCGCCAAAGTCTTCCCCGTGCAGGTAGCTGTCGATACCATACCGGCGGCACAGAAAAGCGTTGCCTATAATGTGGTCGATGTGCGCGTGCGTGTTGATAAGCGCAACAGGCTTAAGATTTTGCGCCTCGACAAACCGCTCTACGCGGTCCTGCTCCTTGGCGGTGTAGCAGGCAGCGTCTATAAAAATACACTCGTTGCTTTCGTCCCACGCTACGTACATGTTGACACGAAATGAGTTGAGTATAAACGTTTTAATTCTCATATATATAGTAGTTCATTAGCTAATTCCCTGTAGCATAGGCACAAATGAACATTCCTTGAGCTTAGTTTGCTTTACTTCGGTTTCGCTAACTTTATCAAAAATGCACATGTACAGAGAATTACCGGATTTTACGGGAATTACCATTCGTCCGCCTACGGCCAGCTGGCAGAGCAGCGGCTGCGGAACGTGGCTGGCGCCGCAAGTTACAATTATTTTGGCAAACGGCGCGTGGCTCGGCAGCCCCTCAAATCCATCGCCGTAGACGAGGTTGGGGTGGTAGCCCATTTGCGTCAGCAGGTTTTTTGCCTTGCCGTGCAGCAGGCTTTGCCGCTCGATGCTGTACAGGTTGGCGCCCAGCTCGCAGAGCACCGCTGCCTGATAGCCGGAGCCTGTCCCGATTTCCAAAATTTTTTCGCCCCGCGCAACGCTCAGCAGCTGGGTTTGCCAGCCTACGGTGTAGGGGCGCGAAATGGTTTGCCGACCTCCTATGGGGAGCGCCCGGTCGTCGTATGCAATTTTATCAAACTCGCTCTCCAGAAAGAAGTGCCGCGGAACGTTACCCATCGCCGTAAGCACCTGCTCGTCGCTCACTCCCTTGCCGTATAGCGTTTTCAATAGCCTTTGGCGTAGCCCTTTATGTTGAAATGAATCAAGCAGCATACCATTTTTTAGATACAAATTTGGGTGCAAAGATAAGCCTAAGTTGCCGGATTTGCAGTATTTGCTAAGCTACTTTACGTTATGTGGATAAATTATAGCCAGCTTATTTTTAGGTATTTATAGCCTAAGTCAATTGCTTGTTAATAAAATAGGTCAACAATATAGCCTTGCGTTGGCTACTTTTGCATAATTAAAAATTGACAAAATGAAAGCTTTACTGCTGGGCTTCGCCAACGAAGGGGAAGAGCTTGCGCGCTGCTTGCAGCGCCTTGGGTGCACGGTATCAGCCGGCGATTCGTGGGAAAAAGGCGTCGACGTGGCGTTCGTGCATACGCTGCGCTCGCTGACCGAGGTTAGCCCCTACATACACTCTCTGTGCCACCTGTTTGTGGAGCGGCATGCGCTGCCGCCGGAGGAGCTC
>JAIRXY010000311.1 GCA_031268055.1 Prevotellaceae bacterium
GTTCTCTGCACTGCCCCATTATTTGCAGATAGCCGGATAACCCGAGGACAGGGCTAAGATTTTTCTTGGTGGCCGTGAAGCGAAAAGGCCCCAGCCCGATGTAGTCTACGCCTTCGGACTTCAAGCGTAAAATGTCTTCGAACGTGTTGGCCGTTCCGCCGATGATGAAGCTATCGCCCAAAATCTTGCGGGCTTCGCGCGGCGGCATATCCATTTTTCCCAAGTGAACGCCTACTGCGCGGATATTTTTGCAAGCATCCACATGGTCGTCAACGTAAAGCGCCGCGCCGTGCTGCGCGCACAGCTCTTTTGCGAGAAGCCCCGTCCTCTCCACTTCGCTGGGCGAGGCGTCTTTCATGCGCAGCTGTACCCGACGGCAGCCCCCCGCAAGGGCAATCGCCACCGATTGCAGGTAGCTGTAGCGCTCCGTTTGGTGCGTTATGAATAGCAATCCGTTCATAGGCGCTGCGCTGCCGCTTGCAGCTCGTCAAATCTTTCTATCAGGCGTTCCTCGCTCTTGCGCTGCGGGTAGCTGCTCCACAGCGCGCCCAAAACGGCTGCCCCGCCAAATCCATACGCGGCGGCAAGGGGCAGGGTTGTCGCGCTGATACCGCCCAAGGCAACCACCTTTTTGCCTATCAGCCCTTTTGCCCTTGCTTGCAGCAGGTCTTCCTCCGTAAAAGCCCGCGTGTAGCCTTTCTTGGAGAGGCTGTCGAATATCGGGCTGAGAAATACGTAGTCGAGCTCGTCGCTTTGCTCCAGCTCCGCTATGGCGTGGCAGGAGCGGCTTAGCGAGGCTGGCCGGGGCTGTGGGCAGGCAGGGCTGCGCCGATTCAGGTGCACGCCTTTCAGCCGGAAGGATTGGGCGAGCGCAAAGCAGCTGTGCAGCACGATGCGCTCATGAAACTCCGCGCGCACCTTTAGCAGGAGGCGGCCGAGATCTGCTTCCGTTGCCGACGGCTTGCGGAGGTGCAGCGTATCCATACCCCGCTCAAACAGCAGGTTTAGGGCATACGCTTCGTCCTCAAGCTCAGCTTCGCTTGTAATAACAATCAGGCGCATGGCTCATCCTCCCGATGCTGCGTGGATTAGCATTAGCTCCATGCGGTCGGACAGCATTGTTTCGCCCCACTGCTCTTTGGGGACTACCTCGTAGCTGATGGCCACCGCAACTCCCTGCTGCTGTAGCCCAAGGCTTTCGACGAAGGCCGCCAGCGAGGTTTTTTCCGCCACCTCGTAAGGCTTATCGTTTAGCAAAATGGTCATATATCGTTGGATTTGGGTTTAGCGTTGGGCTTGGGTTTAGGCTTAGCGTTGGATTTGGATTTGGGCTTAGACTTGGGCTTAGGTGGCGCTTCCTGCACGCCCTCCAGCGGCTGCGGGTTGAAGAAGTGGTTTAGCGGTCCGCGCCCCTTTCCGGTAGTAACGTCGCCTCCGTACAGGATGGCGAAGTTAACGTAGTTTTTCGCCATGTCCAGCGCACGCGCCCACGTCAGCCCCCGCGCCCTGTACGCTACAATGGCCGACGATAGCGTACAGCCTGCTCCGTGCAGGTTGGCGGTGCTCAGGCGAGGTGATACGAGGGAGAAAGGTTCTCCGGATTGCTGGAAAAGCATGTCTACGGAGCAGTCGGACGACAGGTGACCGCCCTTGATTAAAACCGCGTGGCAGCCCTGATTCAGTAGCGCCTCTGCCGCTTTCCGGAAGTCTTTTTCCGTCCGGATAGTCACCCCAGAGAGCGCCTCTGCCTCCGGAACGTTGGGCGTGATGATGGTTGCCCGCCGGTAGAGCTCCTGCCGGAAAGCGTCGGTGGTGAGGGCTGACGTCAAGCGGGCGCCGCTGGTGGACACCATAACAGGGTCGAGTACTACGTTTTTCAGCCGGTAGCGGTCAATGATTTCGGCTACTACCTCCACGATTTCGGGCGAAGGGAGCATGCCGATTTTGGTGGCCTTTGCCGGGATGTCGTCCAGCGTTGCCTCCAGCTGCTGCCGGATGATTGACGGCGATAGAATTTCTATTGCCCTTACCTCCTGCGTGTTTTGCGCCGTAATAGCCGTAATGACGGACGTGCCGAATACGCCAATGGCCGAAAACGTCTTGAGGTCGGCCTGTATGCCCGCACAGCCACCGCTATCGGAGCCTGCAATGGTCAGCGCTACAGGGTAATGTATTGCTTCGTTCATAGTATATCGCTTGCTGGGCAATCAAAAGGCGGATCTTACCGAAAGAAGAGGGAGAAGATTTATCATTCCTACGGCGGCATTACCCGCGTCAGGTTATAAGGGTCTAATCTCAGCCTTTCGAGGGCACCCCTTGATTGCAATTCGGGGCAAAGGTAATCAATTTGGCGAATAATTATGCGTTAGGCCACAAAAAAAGTTGAGCGCCGGATGGCTAAAATTCGGCCAAGCGCTCCCCGTCAGCGGTTATCCTCTGCGTACCACTCGGCAAAGGAGGTAGCGGTTTCGTGCAGCTTAAGGCTGTGCAGCTTTACGCTTTGGGGTAGCGTACGGTTGAGTATTGCCGCCATTTGGATGACCATATTTTCGCACGTTGGCTGGTAGTCTACGCAAACAACCTTGGTGTAAACGCCCTTCAACGCCTCATCTACCTTGCCTCCCTTTCGCAGCATTAGCGCGTGCTCCAGCTGGCTTACGATGTGCTCGTTGACAATTTTTTTGAGGTCGGTAAAATCCATCACCATGCCGTACGTTGGGCTGTTCGCATCGCCTATGGGCGTTCCGCTGACGGTAACAAACAGCCGGTACGAGTGTCCATGAATGTTGCTGCACTGCCCGCTGTAGCCTTCGAGCTGGTGCGCCATTTCGAACGAAAATTCTTTGGTTATGCGCGCTATCATTTTTGTTTAGCTTTGTAAAATTTGTTTTCCTATCGTGCACTGTAGGCATTTTTTCCGGTCGCAGTATGCCCCCTTGAGCTGGAGCAGCGCTTGGCTTTCGAGCATGCTCTGAGGCTTTACGCCCATGCTCTGCCAGCCCTCAACCTGCGCGTTTTGCTCAGGCGCTATCTGCTCAAGCAAATCCACCGCCGCCTCGCACAGCGGCTGCTGAGAGCGATTTTTGCCGTATGCAAACAGCATGGGAGCAACAAAGTTGGCCGCAATTCGCTCAACCGATTTTTCGCCAAGCGCTTTGCCGCGAGGCTTCGACGCTTTACCAAACGTGTAGTGCGTGCTCCAGTACTCCGACGGCGCTACGGAGAAAATCTCCGTGCAATCTTTCAGCGTTTTTACCTTCGCTATTTTTGGAATGAGGTTGCCAACGCTGCTGAGCAGCG
>JAIRXY010000041.1 GCA_031268055.1 Prevotellaceae bacterium
GCAATGAAAAGTTTACGGCAATGAAGCTGCAAACAAAAGAGTTTACCTTTAACCGCGAAGAAGCAAATGAAAGATAATGCGTTTGTAGATACTAGCATCCTTGTGTACTTATACTCCGAGGATGAAGTATAATAATAGAGCTGATAAGCCCTAACAGGGTTTCAAACCCTGTTAAGGAGCAAGAGCCAAAGCAGCCTTGCCCTAAGAGCTAGGGCAGAGCTGCCCTACAGGTTAGGGCAAGGCTGCCCTAAAGGTTAGGGCAAGGCTGCCCTAAAGGTTAGGGCAAGGCTACCCCTTTTCGTCGGGCTGCGCTGCGCCCAACTCATGACCCTAACAGGGTTTATAACCCTGTTAGGGTGTTGAGAAAGGGTGTTGAGAATAGCCTGACAATTCGTAATATTTTCTTACAGTAAAAAAACATACACACAATAATGAAGCATACATCCATTTTTACAATTCTTGGCGCGGCGCTGCTGCTCGCTGCCTGCGGGCAGGCGCAGCCTCCCGCCCAAGACAACCTTCCCCACCTCGCCAAGCAGGGTACCGCCACGCAGCTTATGGTGGACGGCAAGCCCTTCTTGATGCTGGGCGGCGAGCTGGGCAACTCCACCGCCTCGTCCCTGCACGAGCTGGATTCCGTTTTTGGCCAGCTGCACCGCGCAGGGCTCAATACGGCGCTCGTACCCGCCTGCTGGGAGCTGATAGAGCCGGAGGAAGGCCGCTTTGACTTTACCTCCATCGACGCGGCCATTGCCGCCGCCCGCACCCACAGCCTAAAGCTAACGCTGCTCTGGTTTGGCGCGTGGAAAAACAGCATGTCGTGCTACGCTCCCCTGTGGGTCAAGGAGCGCTACGAAAAATACCCGCGCTCCCGCACGCAATCCGGCTATCCGCTGGAGATAATGACGCCTTTTAGCGATAGCAACCTTGCCGCCGATCGCCGCGCTTTTGCTGCGCTGATGGCATACCTCGCACAGGTGGACGCCGCAGCGCGCACGGTTATCATGGTGCAGGTGGAAAACGAAATCGGCATGATTCCCAACGCCCGCGACTACCACCCCGAAGCCACAAAGCGGTTCAACGCGCCCGTGCCCCAGCAGCTGTGCAGCTACCTCGCGGCGCACGAGGCAAGCTTGCACCCGTCCCTGCGCGAACGCTGGGAGGCCAGCGGGAAGAAAGCCAGCGGCACGTGGACGGAGCTCTTTGGCAAAGGTCTGGAAAGCGACGAAATTTTCATGGCCTACCACTACGGCCTGTTTGTTGAGGAGGTTGTCCGCGCCGGCAAGGAGGCCTACCCGCTGCCCATGTACCTGAACGCAGCGCTCAACAGCCGCGGGCGTAAGCCGGGGGAGTACCCCAGCGCCGGCCCCCTGGCGCACCTGCTCGACGTGTGGCGCGCCGCAGCGCCCTCCATCGACTTTATCGCTCCCGACATCTACGACCCGGGGTTTGCGGACTGGTGCGCGCAGTACCACGCCGCCGGCAATCCGCTCTTCATCCCCGAAATACGCATGTCCAACGACAACGCCGCCAAGGTATTCTACGCCTTTGGCGAGCACGAGGCGATGGGCTTTAGCCCTTTCTCCATCGAAGACATGCATACGCCTCCGCTGACCAAAAGCTACGAAGCGCTCCGGCAAGTAGCCCCGCTGCTGGCCGAAGCGCAGGGCAAAGGCAAAACCCGCGGCTTTCTGCTGGACAAGGACGTTAGCCAGCGCACGGTAGAAATGGGCGGCTACCGGCTCACCGGACGGCATGTTTACAGCTACGGCTGGTCGCCGCTCGCCGGAGACGGCAGCCCTTGGCCGGAGGCAGGCGCGCTGGTCGTGCAGCTCTCCGACAGCGAGTTCTTGGTGGCCGGAACAGGCGTAGCCATCACCTTCTCCAGCGCCCTCGGCAGCGACGTTGTCACCGGCATTGGCTACATTGATAAGGTGGCTTTTACGGACGGAAAAATGACCGTCATTCGCCGAATGAACGGCGACCAAAGCCACCAAGGGCGCCACCTTCGCATAGAAGTAGGCGATTGGAATATTCAGCACGTCAAGCTGTACAGCTACAAGTAAGTCGAGCTTTGAGCTTTTGGGGGAGAGCTGGTTGTCCGGTAAAAATAAAATCAGGAATGTCCATATTGCTCCCACCTATGCGCCGCGTTAGCGTCGCCGTCAATCCTGCCAATCAAACGAGGCTGGCAAGCGCAGCGGCGGCTAATGCGGCGCATGCCATCAACAGCGTAGGGCAACGCTCTACGGACGGAGCAAGAGGTAGTCGTCAAGCCCCGAAAGGGCGTAATCCAAGCTGGGCATGGCATCTCAAAAAAAGGGATTAGCCTGCTTTTTTCACTGTGGTAATTGCGTGCCCTGCAATTTCTGTAGCCCTCCCTTGTAAAATTCAAGTTTTTCGCGTAAGTTTGCGCCGCTCATCTCCCAAAAGACGGGGGTGTAGGCAAACGTAATCGCTAATAAATAATACAAGAATTAAAAAAAAGTGTCCGGCAAGCTATACCTCATTCCTTCTACCCTTGGCGAGCGCTGCATGGGCGATGTGCTGCCCCAGCGCACAGCCGATGTTGCCAACCGCATTTTGCACTACGTGGTGGAGAACACGCGCAGCGCGCGCCGCTTCCTTAGCAAGCTCAAGCTATCGCACCCGATAGATTCGCTGATGTTTACGGAGCTCAACGAGCATACGCCTGCGGCAGCGGTAGCGCCCATGCTTGCGCCGCTGCTGCAAGGCTTTGACGTAGGGATTATTTCGGAGGCCGGTGCGCCGGCGGTGGCCGACCCGGGCGCGGCGCTGGTAAGCGCTGCGCACGAAAAGGGTATTCGCGTGGTGCCGCTGGTGGGGCCGTCGTCCATCCTGCTTGCGCTCATGGCGTCGGGATTCAACGGGCAATTCTTCACATTTTCGGGCTACCTGCCCATAAAGCCCGCGCTCCGCGCCCGCAGCCTGAAGCGGCTGGAGCAGCTGTCGTCCGAGGGGCAAACGCAGATTTTTATGGAAACGCCCTACCGCAACAACAAGCTCCTTGCCGACATTATCGGCACGTGCAGCCCGCACGCCAAGCTGTGCATCGCCGCGGACATTACGCTCGAATCGGAATTTATTGCCACAAAAACGCTGGCCGAATGGAAAAAAGGGACGCCTGATTTGAACAAGCGCCCCTGCATTTTTCTGATGTAGCCGCAACCCGCGCGCCGCTACTTCTTTTTCTTCACCCCGCTGTATACGAGGTATGCTATAAACAACACTCCTACTACAACAAGCGCAATGGTAAGCTCGCGGAATATGGACTCGAACATCTCTATATTTTTTCCGCAGATGTACCCGATAGTCGCCAAAATGACGTTCCACATTGCAGCGCCCAGAAAAGTGTACAGCGAAAAGGCTCCCAGCCTCATCTTCGAGATTCCCGCCGGAATGGAAATGAGCTGGCGTATGCCGGGGATAAATCTCCCCACAAAGGTAGAGCTCTTGCCGTGCTTGACAAAGTAGGTTTCGGATTTTTCTATTTTTGCCCTGTCTATCAGGCAGGCGTGAGCAAAGCGCGTGTCGGCGAGCTTGTGTATGATTGGCCTCCCCAGGAGCTTGCCAAGGTAGTAGTTGATGTACGCCCCAACCATAGCGCCCAGCGTGCCGAACAAAACAATGGCGGCAACGTGCAGGTTGGAGCCGGGCGTTGCCGCAATCATGGCGGCAGGCGGAATCACAACTTCCGACGGAAACGGAATGAATGAGCTTTCGACCACCATTAGCGCAAATACCAGCAGGTAAATGTGCGTTACGTCGATGGCGTTAAAGTAGTCTACTACGGTGTAAATTGAGGTAAAGTGTTCCAGCATTAAATTTTCCTTTCAAAAGATTAAACAAAGTTGAAAAAGTTGAGAAATAATGTCCATCCGGCCATAAGATTTTAGCCGCTGTCCTCTTGCTCATGAAGGCGGAATAGGCGCTTTACCTCGGAATTTTTTTTTGCTTGGGGGCATATCTCAAAAAACATTTCCTGAC
>JAIRXY010000076.1 GCA_031268055.1 Prevotellaceae bacterium
TACGTGATGCGCACCTTCAGCGACAGCGGAGAGGTAGTCCGCACCGGCGCTTCGTTAGACACGGTGATTAACCTTACGGGAAAAGACCTGTCGGTGCGCGTAAACAAGCTTGTGGAGACTATGGGCTACCACGAAATAAACGAGTACATTGACATGCTGAGGCTGCAAGGCGCCTCCAACGTCGACGAGGTGCTTATCGAAAAGCACAAGCGATTTGCCTACCCTATGGCGAGCATTATCCTCACCATTATTGGCGTAGCGCTGTCGTCGCGCAAAATGCGGGGCGGCCTGGGGCTGCACATCGGTCTGGGGGTAGGGCTAAGCTTTAGCTACATCCTCTTTCAGCGGTTTAGCGAAATGTTTGTGCAGGGAGGATGGCTCACGCCGGCCGTAGCGCTGTGGATTCCTAACGTTCTATTTTTGGTCGTCGCCATTTGGCTGTACAGAATTGCGCCGCAGTAATCAGCCATACTGCTGAAAATTCTAAACTCGCCATAAGGTTAGCGCAATACATTTTCAGTGGAGCCCAAAAAACCAAAATTCAAAATTCAGAAGTTCAAATGCATCGTACATCGAATATAGAAATAAAAAACAAGCGCGCCTCCTTTGACTATGAGCTGGTGGAAACGTTCACGGCAGGCATGGCGCTCACCGGAACGGAGATTAAGGCTCTTCGCGAGGGCAAAGCCGCCCTTGCCGATGCATACTGCCTTTTCATCAACGGCGAGCTGTGGGCAAGAAACATCAGCATATCGGAGTACCGATTTGGCAGCTACAGCAACCACAACGCCAAGCGCGACCGTAAGCTGCTGCTCCAAAAGCGGGAGCTCCAAAAGCTTACCCGCAAAACCAAGGAGAAAGGCCTGACGATTGTTGCGCTCCGCATTTTTATTAACGAAAAAGGCTTAGCCAAGCTCGACATTGCGCTGGCGCGAGGCAAAAGAGCCTACGACAAGCGCGAGAGCATCAAAGAAAAAGACCTGCGCCGTGAGCGCGACCGCAACGCCGAATAATATAGGTGTACACGCCGATTGGGGTAGGGCGTACACAGCGATTAGGATAGGGACAGCTACGCGGAGAATTTCACCTGACCTATATCTTTTGAAAACGTATGCAGCGCCGCTTCTATTTTCTTCACCATAGCGGGGCGGGGGCGCCGGTGACCGCTGGCGTAGTGACCAAGCTGCCGCTGGTTTACGCCTGTCAGCCGTTCCAGCCCCGACAGCGTCAGGACTTTTGAGTAGTAGTTCAGAAACGACGCAACGTCGTAGCAAAATTCAAACTCTACTTCCTCAAAAGGTTTGCCCTCCTCTTGGTAGTAGGCTTTCATATCCGCGTAGCCGCCGTAGAAATCCGCTATGGCATCCTTGGTAGTTTTGCCGCCACCGCTTATGCCGTACGTCAGCTTATCCTCGTTCAAATCTGTATACACGCCATACGACCCATCATGGCCGCGCTCAATAAATGCTTTTATTTTTCTCATGACTATAATTTTTTTAGTGGCTGCTTTATCGCGGGGCTAAAGCTTAACCCCCGATAGCTTGCTGATTTGCATTAAAGTTCCCTGCCTCACTTCTTCACTTTGGTGGTTGCTCAGCAGAAACTCTTTTTGTGTTATGGGGCTAAACCATACAGGGTGAGCCCCGCCTCTCTTGTAGCAGCACCCATGCTTCTTGAGCTTTCGCTCAACTTCCGAATACTTCATTGAGCATTAGCTTTTATGATTACGGAAGCAAAGATAGTGTATATACTATCATTTTCCCAAGCAATTTAGCGCCAATAGGGTTAAATAGCATCAAATTACGGCTGGGTATCTTTCCCGCTATACTCAATTTTCCATTCAATGTACCGTAGCAGGGTGCAGAGCTTGCGCCTTGCCGTCTCCTCCACATTCCCAAACTTTGCCCCGCCAAGCTCATTACCACCAGCTCTTCCCAGCGCGAGGGCAGCTGCATAATGAGGCTGTGATAGAGCAGACCATACTTTAACGATACTAATATCCTCTATTTCGGACATATCTCTTACTCCTACGCCTCGAAGCTCATCAATAAGATGAGTCTTTTCAGCATGGAATGACGCCCTTTTGTAATTCAAGGCATGATCGCCTATAAGCTGACGGCCACAATTTTTGCACATGTAATTTTGTTTCCCTGAAGATTTATTCCCATTTTTCTTTATCTTTGTCGCCTGACAATGAGGGCAAGAAAGTTCTATTGCTATTTTCATTCAGCAAGAATATAACTTTTTCCTTCATTGCCAATTTTTTATAGCAGCATACTTTTTAAATCACCACCTTTACGCAAAATATTTTAGTATTTTGTTTATTGTCAATGATTTATATCATTTTGCGACGAGCTATTACATTTACAAACATTTACTTAATTCTATTTTTTTTATTATCGTTTGGAAATGAATAGATTACATATACACAAATTTGGGATTTTTCTTGTGATTGCTCTTACAGCTGTAGCATGTATTTTTACTCAAAGTAGAAGCAAAAAAAATTCCGGTACATGCTCTGGAAGAGTTGTAAAGGTCGTTGATGGAGATACTTACGATTTACGGCTTGATGATAGTAGAGCTATTCGCATAAGAATGGATGGCATTGACGCGCCGGAAAAAAGCATGCCATTTGGCAAGAGGGCAAAGCAATTTTTGGATAGCTTGTGCCAAGAACAAACCATTACCATAGATTCAACAAATCGAGAAACGTTCAGGCGGTTTATTTCATTTTCGTATTTACCTGATGGACGGGAACTTGGCAAAGAAATGCTGAAGGCGGGTTTAGCTTGGCATTTCAAAAAATACAACTCCGACCCTGAGCTTGCAGCGTTGGAGGCGAGCGCAAGAAAAGCAAGGATTGGCTTATGGGTAGACCAGCCCTACGTTCTTCCGCCGTGGATTGTGCGGAAGCTGAACCGGCAGGGCTACAAAATTCAGAGTATTTACAAGGCACAGCGCGAGCACTTAAAGGGTATGCACTCTGCCGGTTGCCCCGATGTGCACCTCTGTGAAGCCATAAAAGCAGGAGACGCTTTGTAATCGCAGCATAAATCATGTTAAGTGATTCTTAATAAATAGATTGTAAAGGAAAAAGATGGAACGTAATCACCATTACACAGGATTAACCAATGCGCAAGTATTGGAAAGTCGTAAAACGCATGGCGAGAACATTTTAACGCCCCCCGCAAAAGCCCCGTGGTGGAAAGAATTTTTGGAGAAATTCACCGACCCTATCATTATCATCCTACTGATAGCCTTGACGCTGTCTGTTGGCGTGTCGTGCTACGAATTTTTTTCGGGACACGCCGGAGTAAGTACCTTTCTTGAACCGCTTGGCATTTTTACTGCCGTGCTTTTGGCTACCGTTGTTGGCTTTTTGTTTGAGCAGAGCGCCAACAAGAAGTTTGAGGCGCTGAATAAGGTCAATGACGACACGCTGGTAAAAGTTATTCGCAACGGAAATGTCTGCCAAATCGCTAAAAAAGATGTGGTTGTTGGCGATATTGTAATTCTGGAGACCGGTGAAGAAGTGCCCGCCGATGGCGAGCTGCTGGAGGCCGTTTCTCTGCAAATCAATGAATCTACGCTTACCGGCGAGCCGATTTGCAAAAAAACAGCAATAGAGGCCAACTTCGACAAAGATGCCACTTACCCCTCCAATCACGCTATGAGAGGCGCCACTGTTGCCGATGGACACGGCATTATGCGAGCTTTGAAGGTGGGCGATGCTACCGAGTACGGCAAAGTCTACAAAGGGGCTCAAATTGACAGCAGCGTGGAAACGCCGCTCAACCAGCAGCTAAATAAGCTGGCCGGCCTCATCACCAAAGCCAGCTACGCCATTGCCGGCTTGATTGTTTTAGGCCGGTTGACCGGCTACTTTCTCGGAGCGGAATCTTTCGATTGGATTCAGCTCGGTAGCTATTTTCTTAAAACAGTCATGATTGCCGTAACGGTAATCGTAGTAGCCGTTCCGGAAGGCTTGCCGATGAGCGTTACGCTGAGCTTGGCCTTGAGCATGAAGCGAATGCTCTCCACCAACAATCTTGTCCGCAAGATGCACGCCTGCGAAACTATGGGTGCAGCCACGGTGATTTGTACCGACAAAACCGGCACGCTCACGCAAAACCAGATGAAGGTTTACGAAACAAAGTTCTACGGTATTGACGGCATAACCGACATTATTAAAGAAGGAATTGCCGTAAACTCAACGGCCTATCTTGATTACTCCGACCCAGATAAAATCAGGGCGCTGGGAAATCCTACCGAAGGCGCGCTGCTGCTCTGGCTGCACGAAAACGGTGTTGACTACCTGCCCCTGCGCGAAGACGCCGAAGCGGTGGAGCAGCTCACCTTTTCGACCGAGCGCAAATACATGGCAACAATCGCAAATTCACCTCTGCTCGGCAAAAAGGTGATTTACGTGAAGGGCGCCCCCGAAATTGTTTTGGGGTTATGCCAAAATGTACCTGCGGCAAGCGAAGAAATACAAGCGCAGCTGCTTCAATACCAAAACCAAGCAATGCGAACGTTGGGCTTTGCCTACCAAATTGTTGAAGATGGCAAGAGCTACATTAAAGAGGGAAAAGTTGTTGCCGATAACCTTACTTTCTTGGGCGTTGTCGCCATTTCCGACCCTGTTCGCTTGGAAGTTCCCGATGCTGTAAAAGCTTGCCTTGCGGCGGGCATTGCTGTCAAAATTGTTACCGGTGACACGCCCGGAACGGCAAAAGAAATTGGCCGGCAAATTGGCTTGTGGGACGAAAACGAGCCGGAGCTTCACCATTTGACGGGTACCCAGCTTGCAGAAATGGACGACGAGGCGTTGCTGGATATCATCTCCGGCTTAAAAATTATGTCCCGCGCTCGCCCAGCGGACAAGCAGCGCTTGGTGCAGCTTTTGCAGCAAAAAGGAGAGGTTGTTGCCGTAACCGGCGATGGCACAAACGACGCTCCCGCCCTGAACGCCGCACAGATAGGCCTGTCAATGGGCGACGGCACGAGCGTGGCCAAAGAAGCAAGCGACATTACTATTCTGGATAATTCGTTCAGCAGTATTTCGCTGGCGGTGATGTGGGGGCGCTCGCTGTACCAGAATATTCAGCGATTTATCCTCTTCCAAATGACCATCAATGTGTCTGCATGCATTATAGTGCTTATCGGCGCATTTCTCGGAACAGAATCGCCGCTGACGGTTACACAAATGCTTTGGGTAAACCTGATTATGGATACATTTGCAGCGTTGGCGCTGGCTTCGCTACCGCCAAGCGCAAAAGTAATGAAAGACAAACCGCGCAAAACCGACGATTTTATCATCAGCAGGCCTATGTGGAAAAGCATTTTGGGTGTAGGTACCTTTTTCGTACTTTTGCTTTTTGGCTTGCTGCAGTACTTCAAGCACGCTGATATTACTTCGCTGCAAAACTTCCGCGTAGCAGATTTCTTCAAAAGCTACTTCAACTTTGGTCACGGCAACGGCCTGTCGCCCTACGAGCTATCGCTATTCTTTACCATTTTCGTGATATTGCAGCTTTGGAATATGTTCAACGCCAAAGCATTCCTCACCGGTAAGTCTGCCTTTGCCGGTATGGGTAGCAGCGCCGGTTTTTTGGCTATTACAGCCGTAATCCTCTTTGGTCAATACCTGATTGTAGCTGTTGGCGGCGAGATGTTCAATGTAACACCGCTCAAAGCAGCCGATTGGGGAATAATCATCGGAATAACTTCGCTGACGCTTTGGCTACCTGAAGCGATGCGGCTGGCAAAGCGTTACAAGCATAGATAGCTTGTTTTTATCCACAGATTACGCAGATTCCTTAGATTCTTGCTCAATAGCGCGGGGCGGGGTAGAGAGACATGGCAATGCCACACCCTTACAGCTAATACAAACCATTTTTTCTTAAAAAATCATTTTTAATGATAGCATGATAATAAATTTTTGTAAGCGAAGAATCGAAAAATAAATGGCAAGATTTTTCCCAACAGCAGCTATCATTTTTTGAGATACAAATAGTTGCTTAGTTTTGCTCCCCTTAATGAAACATTCCTTTTGCAAAATGAACAATATTTTCGCATTTGCTACATGAATTTACTGCATAGATTTTTTTTTGCTAATTTTTTTTCTAAAAGGAATTTTTACTACTTTTGAGGCCTGAAAATTTAGTAATGAAAGAGAAAACATTAGAGCCAAATACAAGCGCAACGCAAAAGAAATCGGCGCTGTTGGGATATGCAGTGACGGTGGCGGCAGCGCTATTGGTTTTTAGCTTCCCGTTCGTGAATAAATTCTCTATTTTTGCGCTGTGGCTGCTTATTTTGGCTGCTGTTGCCACCTTTATAGCTCGTAGAGAGTTTTGCTTCAAGGCTATATACCTCTTTCCGCTTGCGCTGTTCGCGCTCCGCATGTCCAGCTTGCCCTTTGCTCCTGCCGACGTAACTTTCAAGAGCGTTGAGTACTGCCTGTCGCTGCTGCTTATGCCAGCTTTGTTTTCGCTATTTCGGTTATCGCAGGCGCAAGTTCAGCAGTTTTTACGCTATGCTTTTTACGCCCTGCTTCTTGCAGTAGCGATAGGTTGGCTTACATTCATGAAGTATATCTTATCTTCGGAGCATACGTTTTTGGAGGTGTTTAAGAATCCCAAACCCTACACCTCTTTGTTTTTGGGGCGGTTGCTATTCTGGCAACCTTCCTTTATTGCGGTATCCATATCCGTTATTATACCTGTTGCTTTCTACCTGCGGGCGCGCAAGTGCATAAAACCGCTGCTGATGTTGACGGCGGTTGTGCTGTCCGTTGCCTTTACCTTTATTTTAGGCTCGCGCATTGGCATAGTAGTAAGCTTTCTTACGCTGCTGCTGAGCCTCGTTTGCTACTATAAATATATTTCGCTGCCTGCC
>JAIRXY010000202.1 GCA_031268055.1 Prevotellaceae bacterium
AATACCGCCAAAGACCTGATTAACCAAGTGCGGGAGAGGGCGTACAAAAATGCCCCCGGCGGCGCTACGCAGTACAGCGTGACCGCAAGCACTCAGGAGGAACTCAGAGCTGCGCTAAGGCAGGAGCGCAAGAACGAGTTTGTCTACGAGCAGCTTCGCTGGTTTGACCTTGTGCGCTGGCACGTGCTGGAGAAAACCGTAAAGGAGGTGGAAAACTACCCCGAGTACAGCGACAGCTACGCCCCCGCCAACACTCCCGGCAGCTTCTTTGCCAAGGTGAGAACGCACCTGAAAGCAAGACACGCTGCCGTGACCAGCAACCCCGGAAAGTTCTATCGCTTCCCCTACCCGGAAACGGCCGTTGCAAGCAACCCGAATTTGAGTAACTAATGCATCTTGACTGAACAGACGCCCATTATGTCAAGTTAGGCATTGCGTTAACATTTTGCCTTTTCGGGAGAACTGGTGCAGAGCATCATCATTATCAATACATTCCAAATTGTTATTTTTTAGTGATGTACATTAGAGAAGTAAGTAAGTATCTGTTTATCAGCTATCTTAATAGGCGCTTTGGGCTAATGCAGCGAGGCAAGTGAGATGTCCTGAAAAATGAATGTGCGGCAAAACGCCGCACATTTATTTTATGCTGCACGCGGGGTAACTTTGAGAGACGCGGCAGCGTCCAACCTCATCAAAATAATGTGTAGAACCATAACAATCAACAGCATACATCAGCTAATGTTGCTCAAATTATGAATAGGTAGTCAGGCTGTTATATTATATCTAAAAATATTTTTTACCGGACAATGGCGGTTTTTTCGTAAATTTGCTTCATTGTATATTTTTGTAGCAGCAAAGGATGATAAATGAAGTTGTTCTGCCTCTCGACAAACCTTACGGTTGGTCGTCGTTTGACGCCATACGCTACGTGCAGCGGGTGGTGCAGCGCAAAACGGGCGAAAAAAAGTTTAAGATTGGCCACGCCGGAACGCTCGACCCGCTGGCAACAGGCCTGCTGATTATCTGCCTCGGAAAGGCTACGCGGCAGGCAGAGGCGCTGCAAGCAGGGCAAAAGGAGTACCTTGCCCATATTTGCCTTGGAGCGGTCACACCATCCTACGATTTGGAAACAGACGTTATCCAAACCTGCGACTTCCAAAGCATTACAAGCATCGCAAGGGAGCAGGTAGAGCGGCAGCTTAAGGGCATGCTGGGCGAGCAGCTGCAAACGCCGCCGCAGTTCTCGGCAAAGCAGGTGGACGGACAGCGCGCCTACGCCCTTGCGCGACAAGGCGTTGTTGCCAACGTTAAGCCCAGCTTGGTCAGCTTCTACAGCATCGACATACAAGATTTCAGCTTGCCGCACCTTTCTGTTTTGGTTCGCTGCAGCAAGGGTACTTACATCCGCTCCTTTGCGCACGACGTTGGTCAGGCGCTGGGCTGCGGAGCATACCTGTGCGGCTTGCGCCGTACCGCCAGCGGCGCTATCTCCATCAAAGACAGCGTAAATGTTGAGCAGCTCTCCCAGCAGCTTCCTGCCTCTCACTTTTTGTGCTAAAAAACACAAAGCAATCAATAATTGCATTAAAACGCGAAACAATATTTTATTTCGCACGTATAAGCACATGATATTTTATATGGTATGCTATACTTTCTACCAAATATCCATCTAATAATTAATGCAATAAATCCTATTTTTTTGAAGAATGAAACTTTCACAATATAAATTTGCTCTTTCTCCAGACCTAATTGCCAAGCATCCCGCGGTGCACCGCGACGAATCTCGCCTGCTGGTGCTTCATAGGAAAACAGGAAAAGTTGAACACAAAATCTTTAAGGACGTTTTGGGTTACTTCAACGATGGCGATGTTATGGTGCTCAACAATACCAAGGTATTTCCCGCAAGGCTCTACGGCAACAAGGAAAAAACGGGCGCTCAAATTGAGATTTTTTTGCTGCGCGAGCTCAACCGCGAGCAGCGCCTGTGGGACGTGCTGGTTGACCCCGCCCGCAAAATCCGCATCGGCAACAAGCTCTACTTTGGCAACGACGATTTGGTTGCCGAGGTAATTGACAACACCACCTCGCGCGGGCGGACGCTCCGCTTCCTTTTTGACGGCGACCACGAAAAGTTTAAAAAAATGCTCTACAAGCTGGGCGAAACTCCCATTCCGCGCTGGGTGCGCCGCGAGGTTGTACCCGAAGACGCCGAGCGCTACCAAACCATCTTTGCCAAGCGCGAAGGCGCTGTGGCGGCGCCTTTTGCAGGGCTACACTTCAGCCGCGAGCTGATGAAGCGCTGCGAAATAAAGGGTATTAACTTTGCCGAGATTACGCTGCACCTGGGGCTGGGCAGCTTTCGCAACATCGACGTGGAAGATTTGACCAAGCACAAAATGGACTCGGAGCAGCTGGAGGTAAACGAAGAGGCGGCAAAGGTGGTAAACGCTGCCAAGCTTGCCAAAAAAAACGTGTGCGCTGTGGGGGTAACCTCGTTCCGCGCGCTCGAAGCCAACGTTACCACCCTCAACACCATTAACCCTTGCAGCGGCTGGACTAATAAGTTTATTTTTCCGCCCTACGAGCCTATTATTCCCAACAGGCTTATCACCAACTTTCACCTGCCCTACTCACCGCTGCTCATGATGGCCTCGTCTTTTGCGGGTTACGAGCTTATCATGGCAACCTACCAGAAAGCAATTAAGGAGAAGTATCGCTTTGGCAGCTACGGCGATGCCATGATGATAATGGATTAAGCGGCTTCATGGGATGGAGAAGGACGTGCGCCTATACGTTGTGCTGCGCCATATTGCCAAATTGCAGGATGTCATCAAGCATGTCGATGGCTACGAGGGCTTCGCGCAAGCTCGTATCCAGCTCGGCAGCCTTGCGAAAATCGTTGCGCGCGCCGCTCAGGTCGCCCTGCCTGCGCTTTTCGAGGCCTCTCTCGTAGAGGCTTCTTGCCTCTGCTGCTGCTGCTTGCGTCATGTAAGCCTGCATGGTAGCGTATTAGTGTACATGCTATATAAATTTTGAAAAAAAGCAACCGCACCGGCAATAGATGCAGCGGCTACATGAGGTTTGCTTTATTTACAACGTCGTCGGAGTTGAACTGAAACCCTAATCGTTTTCCCGTTTGTATTTTGGAGTCTTCTATTTTGTTGTTAATTTGGCCAACGCTCACAATTTTTGCAGCGTCGTATGGCGGCACCAGCAGGTCAAAGTTCAGCGAGTACTGTATGGCTATCTCTGCAATCTGGCGCACGCTGCTTCTGTCAATTAGTCCGCTCCCGAAGTTGTGGCAGGTGAAGTTCATTTGCCGCTTACCCTCTACAAAGTAGCGGTAATCTTTGTTTATGAAAATGCGGCCTACCAGATAGCCGAGGTCATCCAAGCGGTTGAGGCGAAACGAATCGGTGAGGAAGTTGTATATGCTTATCATGCCGCAGTAGGTGTTCATTACGCTCTGCTTGGCGTACGACGTTTTCCAGACGGTGTGGTTGCGGTCGAACTGAAAAACGTTGGAGTGCATGCTGAACACGAGGATGTCGCCGGCAACTCTGATTTCGGCTTCGTACTGTCCGCGGTCGCGGTACTCCAGCTTCACGCGCTTGTCGACGCCTTGCAGCTCTTCGTTCATCTCGTTGGCGAGCTCGTGCAGCACCTCCTTCACCAGCTGAAAAATTTCAAAAGTATTGTCATAAACGCGCTGCTTTTCCAGCGCCTTCCCTTTTAGCGTTTGCAGAATATTTTCCCGCAAAGGGTCGCTATCACTGCCATTTTCCATATATAGTTGTATTTAAGTTGGACATAAAGACGTTTGTCGAAAAAAGATTTTTTTAAAACGATTTTTTACCGTAGGGCAGCTGGTCGGTACATTCGCACGCGTCGCCCTTGGTAGCGCCAAAATATTTGCAGTACCTGTCGTAGATATCGTAGCGCTTTTGCGCGTGCTCCGACGCCTTGCCGCACTGCGATGCGTTGATGATGTTGAGCGTAAGGCCAAACCCCGGAAGCCTGTTGGCGTCAATATCCATGCTGCCCGGCTGCCAGTTGCCCACCATCACATCGTGGCACGAGGGCTTGGGCGACTGCATCGTCATCCAAAACCAGATGGCCGAGCCAAAGGAGGCTACGCTGTCGGTGGCCAGCAGCTCGGGGTTGTTGAGCAGCACATTCTTGTCGCCAAAGTAGGCGCTGCTGAACTGTCCGTAGTTGTAGTTGTAGCTAAGCTGCATGGGGCCGCGGCCGCGGTAGTCCTTGCCGTCCACCGGCGGGTATTCTTTGTTGTCCACCGAGTAGCTGCGCGTAACGGTAATTTGCTCCAGATAGCGAAATCCGCCCGTTTCCTGCGAGAGGTGCGCCAAAAATGCCGCCAGCTCCCTGCGGCGCTGGAGCTCGCTGCCTTCGTGCAGAAAACGCGGAAAATGCTTTGCTGCCGCTACGAGTGCAGCAAAGGAGTAAAAATCGCTTTCGCCGCTTACCCCGCGCCTCAAGCGGTTAGGAAATAGCTCATCCCACATTTCTTCGTCCATTACTCCCCCTAACGTTTCCTCAGCATGTTGCTCCTGCACAGAAGAAGATGATGATGATGAAGGAGAAGAAGATGATGATGATGAAAGTTTACCGGATTGCTTTTTGCCTTTTGGAGGTTGCCGCCGCTGCTGCTGCCGCTTGGACGACTTTTTTGCGGCGCCTGTGGTCTGTTGTCCTTCGCGTAGCGCGGCTTCGTCGTTCACGCCCTGTCTGGTTGTGCCGCTATACGAGCTGTTCCAGCTATCGCGGGATGACTTCCAACTCTGCACTTCGCTTTGGCGAAGCGTTGCGCACTGTGCCAGCATGAGCATGCAACATGCGGCAAAGACGATTGCTTTAGATTTCAAATTCAAATTCAAAGGATTCAAAGGGCTCATAATTTTAAAGAAATCGAATTTAAAATTCAAAATTTACATTAGTACGACCGTGCAAACACTACGCGCTGCGTCGACGGTTTTCCGGTAATGATGCAGCAGCCGGCCTCCTGCTTGCCGTCGCGCGGAATGCAGCGAATGGTAGCTTTTGTTTCTTCCTTTATCTTTTCTTCGGTTTCGGGTGTACCATCCCAGTGCGCCATGACAAACCCGCCCTTTTCTATCTGCGCCTTGAACTCATCGTAGGTGTTTACCTCAAAAGTATTTTCGGTGCGGAATGTTTTGGCCTTTGCAAAGATATTTTCCTGTATTTCGTTTAGCAGCGAGGCTACGTAGGAGGCAATGTTTTCCTGCGGTTGCAGCTGCTTTTTCAGCGTATCGCGGCGCGCCACCTCCACGGTGCCGTTTTGCATGTCGCGGGGCCCAATGGCGAGGCGCACCGGCACTCCCTTGAGCTCGTACTCGGCAAACTTAAAGCCGGAGCGCACGTTGTCGCTATCGTCGTACTTTGTCGTGACGCCCAGCGCCTCGAGCTGCTGCTTGATTTCGTTTGCCTTGACGGAAATAGCCGCCAGCTCGTCAGCGCCCTTGTAGATGGGGACAATGACCACCTGTAGCGGCGCCAGCTTGGGCGGCAGCACCAGCCCGTTGTTATCGCTGTGCGCCATGATGAGCGCCCCCATCAGGCGGGTAGAAACGCCCCACGAGGTTGCCCACACGTACTCCTGCTTGCCCTCCCGGTTAACGTACTGTACCTCGAACGCCTTGGCGAAGTTTTGCCCCAAAAAGTGCGAGGTGCCCGCTTGCAGCGCCTTTCCGTCCTGCATCAGCGCCTCTATGCAGTAGGTATCCTCGGCGCCGGCAAAGCGCTCGCTCGCCGTCTTTTTGCCCACGAGCACGGGCAGCGCCAGAAAACGTTCGGCAAAGTCGGCGTACACGCCTATCATTTTCTCGGTTTCCTCAACTGCCTCCTCGCGCGTAGCGTGCGCCGTGTGCCCCTCCTGCCACAGGAACTCGGTGGTGCGCAGAAACAGGCGCGTGCGCATCTCCCAGCGCACCACGTTTGCCCACTGGTTGACCAGAATAGGCAGGTCGCGGTACGACTGTATCCAATTTTTATACGTATTCCAGATGATGGTTTCGGAGGTAGGGCGCACGATGAGCTCCTCCTCGAGCTTGGCTTGGGGATCAACCACCACGCCCTTGCCGTCAGGTGAATTCATCAAGCGGTGATGCGTAACCACGGCGCACTCCTTGGCAAACCCCTCTACGTGCTCCGCCTCCCTGCTCAGGAACGATTTGGGAATGAACAGCGGGAAGTAGGCGTTCACGTGCCCCGTGTCCTTAAACATTTTGTCAAGCGTTGCCTGAATTTTTTCCCAAATGGCGTACCCGTATGGCTTAATAACCATGCAGCCCCGCACGGCTGAGTTCTCCGCCAGCCCTGCTTTGACCACCAAGTCGTTATACCACTGCGCGTAGCTGTCTGATATGTTGGTAACTTCCTTTGCCATTTTTCTAATGCTATATTTTTGCTCACCGAGCGATTTTGTACACTTTGCACTTATTAGCAGCGCAGCGGCTGCATAATGCCTCGGCTGACAGCTGTTTTAGCGCTTGCAAAGGTAATAATTTAAACGAATACAGCAAAAAATACAAGGTTGGCAACGTTTTGAATTTTAAATTTTAGATTTTGGATTTTGGATGAAATTACCTATCTATCAAGTATATGAATCAAAATTTGAATTTGAAAATTTTGAATTTTGAATTTTGAATCACTATGCCCCGATCAAATTGGCCAAAGGACAGCCGTTATCCATGTTTGCTAAGCGGTAAAAGCCAATGGCTTGCAGCTGACTTCACCTCTTCACGATTACTTTTGCGAGCGACGCTCCGTTGACAAAAGTTACCCTCACAATATAAATCCCTGATTTTAGCGATGCTGTATTTATGAGGCTTACAGCCTCTTTTCGTAAAACAGCTACGCCCGAAAGCGTACATACCTCAACCGTGGCAACACCGTAAGCTGATTTTATATGCAGGAAGCTGCCGGCGGGATTCGGGTATACTGCTACGCTGTGCTCGTCCAGCTTGGGTGCGGCGGTGGTGGACGAGGCATCCCTTACAATTTGCACATCGCTCTCCGAGCGGGGTAGCAGCTGGTGACCGCCGTTGTAAAACCCTACGCCGATAATATTTACCACAGCGCCTGCCGCCGGCTGCGTGGTGGCAATATCTTGCGCCACAACCAAGGTGTTGTCGCCGCTACCTACCGTGTACGTGGCGTCGCCGGTAGCGTACGCTGCTACCTCAACGCTGTCGAGGCATAGCAGCACGCCGTGGTACGCCTTGCTCATTTGATTAATGGCGATGGGCGTTGGCAAGGGAAGCGCGCGCATGCTCGACACAACGCTAATATCGGCATCGTTGTTTACCGCAATCTCCGTCAGCTTGCCGGATTCGCTTACCCAACCCGCTACAAGCACGCTATCGCCTACCCTAACCAAGTTGCCCCGACGGTGCACGTAAATGCCGCTCTGCGCTCCGCTGCCCGATTGCACAAAAAAGTTTTTGCTTTTCGTAATGGCAGTCACAATACCTGCTATGGTGACCCGCTGCTCGCTGTAAGGGCTCGTATCGCCGCCTGCATAA
This sequence comes from Prevotellaceae bacterium, assembly GCA_031268055.1. GTDB lineage: Bacteria > Bacteroidota > Bacteroidia > Bacteroidales > UBA932 > JAITMY01. The sequence continues at coordinate 7,563 of JAIRXY010000202.1, forward strand.
ATGCTGCTGATGGGCGTGATTGTGACGGGCAAGGGAGCATTACTCGCCACTCCGGTAAGCAGCACGCTGCAGGAAACACCGCCGCCTGCAATCGTCAGCGTAGCCGAATGGCTACCGGCAATATCGGGGACGTAGGCGACGGTAAGCGCTTTACTTGTGTCGCTTTCCAGCATTGCCGGAATGTTAAAGCTGCTGGCATCGCCGCCGCTAATCCTCACCGTTAGGTTTTCTGAAATGTCGACGGTTGTAACCTGCACGCTTTGAGAAATGTTATCTCCAACAAATGCGACAAATGACAGGCTGTCGGGTGTGACGCTAATGCTCGGCATAGCCTTTTTAGCCTCGGCGAAGTGAAAATCGTCGAAGTAGACTGTAACGCCGTTCATAATGCGCACCTCAAAGTTGAAACTGTCGGCGCTATCCGGCGCGGTGTAATCTATCACGAATTGCGTCCACTTGTCGGTAGCTCTTTGGTAGCTTGTCGGCTGTAAAATTCTATCTGAGGCAATAGGGGTTGCGCCGCTATAGAAATTCGACCAAATGCGAATACCGGTGGAGGTGTAAAGCTCCTCGATGTAGTACCAAAAGCTGATGGTGTAATATTGTCCTGCCACCACTCCATGTACGGTTTGCCTCATGTCGACCCTGTCGGATGTTGTAGCAATTTTTAATGCATACTTGCCGCTTCTCACATTTACGGTATCTTTGTCGCAGCTGCCGGTAAGCGTCCACGCCTCGGGTGTAACTCCCGACCAGCGCTCAAATCCGGGATTTGCCA
>JAIRXY010000247.1 GCA_031268055.1 Prevotellaceae bacterium
CTACTTAACAGCCATTTGATACTAATTCCTGACGTTGACACTTTTTCCCGATTAAAAATTTTGACTGATGATTATCCGTGAGATAGTGTTTTTTCGACATAAATCAGCAGAAAAATTTATGGGTTTTGCACAGCTTACCCCTGATGTCAATGTCACTTATTTGATGGACAAGGCTTATGCCGATTTTGAGGCATTATATCGCATAAATCAAGCTGCTGCGTTCTTTGTTACAGGAGCAAAATCTACCATGAAATACGATGCTATTGAACAAAATTTCAGCATTGACGAAGCCACAGGTTTGAGAACGGATAAAACCGTAATGCTGACGGTGGCAAAGTCAAAAAAACTTTATCCGGAAAAATTGCGCTTAGTCGAATTTTACGATAGCGAAAATGATCTAAATAAAATTACTACCTTTGCACACAAATTTTATGTAACGACCCAATAGCTATGAAAAGATTGATTATCCCCGCTCTTCTATTGTTAATATTAATGGCGGGATGTACAAAGGAAACGCCGGAACAGCCTGTGCAAAACGATTACCTCGTGCAGGCGGATGCAGTGAATACCATAGGCAAGGATTTATTGAAAATCTTTCTTGCCGCTCAGGGGTACGAGCAGTATGCATCGCTCCCGCAAAGTAACGTGCGCCTGCTGCGCGTGGTGTACACCACGGAGTATCCGAAAGGCAGCAAAAAAAACGTTTCCGGTGCGCTGCTGGTATCCGAAAATTATGACGCCCGCTTCCCGACCGTGCTGTTCAATCACGGTACCTATGGCGACCGCAACAGCGCGCCGTCGGAGGAAATACGCAACATAATGGGTCTTTCGATGGAAGTTTTTCTGGGCATCACCATAGCGTCGGCGTTCAATTGTGCAGTGCTGATGCCCGACTATATCGGCTACGGCGAAAGCAAATCCGCTACGCATCCCTACATGCACCGGGAATCGCTGGGGCAAACCGGGCTGGACTTTCTCCGCGCCGGCAGGGAATACATGGACATGCCGGCAGTCGCCCTGCCGTTCAACAATACTGTTTTCATCACTGGCTATTCCGAAGGAGGCTACGCTTCCGTTGCCCTGCACGAAGCCATTGACGCCCACCCTGCAGCAGGGCTGAAAGCGCTAAAGACCGTAGCCGGCGCCGGCGCCTACGATTTGAAAGCGTTTTCCAAAGAAGTTGTCAATAATCCTGATTCTTTGGGAACACGGATGGTCTCCAGCTACCTGTGGGTAATCGGAACGTATAAAAGGGAGTTCCTGTATGCAAAAGATTATGCGGATATTTTTTCGGAAGCCGACAATGCCTTGCTGCGCTCCATTAGCTACGACCTTTCCTACTACAGGAATGAAACAGCCAAGTTGCCGCTTCACGAGGTTTCGTCGCAGCTGTTCCATCCCGAATTTATATCCGGCATACGGGACGAAACGGACACCGAATTTATTCGTATTTCGCAGCAAAATTCCCTGGTTGATTTTGAGCCGAAAGACAGCCTAATCTTCGTTTATGGCGACGCCGACAAATGGGTTTACCCAGTCAACTCGGTGAATGCCTACCAGACAATGCTCGCAAAAGGCTGCAAGGTGAAAGCCTATGTACAGCCCGGCGGCGACCACGACACAACATTGCCCCTATATCTGGATGTGGTGTTGAATCGACTGCTGGCTATCAGAGACGGAGATTAAGAGGGGTGAGTGGCTGATTTATAGGTCAGTATTGATTTTCGATATTGTCCATAAGATGCTGGGTAGCCTGCTTCTCCTCCCGCTTGCGGCAGGCTTCTGCAAACATATCGCACTCGCCGAGGAAAGCTGCAATCCAAACAATAATTCTTGATTATCAAACAATTACATTCTTCCGAACATGGCTGGGCAACACCCTATGCTACTGATTTCGGGCTTTCAACTCTGATAGGGTTTTGGGCGATATTGTTCGTGTTTTAACCCATTTTACGCCAATAGGGTATTTTTATCCACACCTGTTCCCTTCGCAAGCAGCGCATAAAGCCAATATTTTTGCGTATATTTGCAGCCGTGTAAAATGTGGAAAAGCGATTTTCTAACTGTAAATGACGTAAAAATGGCAGAAAATTCAACAACGCTACCGGCCCCGGAGCGCTCACTCAACTTTTTGGAAGAAATTATCGAGGCCGATTTGGCGTCGGGCAAGCACAAGAGCATTCTTACGCGCTTCCCTCCGGAGCCTAACGGATACTTGCATATTGGCCATGCCAAAAGCATTTGCCTCAACTTTGGGCTGGCGCAAAAGTACGGTGGCGCTACCAACCTTCGCTTTGACGACACCAACCCTACCAAGGAGGATACCGAGTACGTAGACTCCATTAAGCAGGACGTGAGCTGGCTGGGCTTCAGCTGGGCTAACGAGCGCTACGCTTCCGACTACTTCGACCAGCTTTACGCGTGGGCGCTGACGCTCATCAGGAAAGGGCTGGCCTACGTTGACGACCAGCCGCAGGAGGAAATCAGGTTAGGCCGCGGCTCCATTACTAAGCCGGGCACAGATAGCCCCTACCGCAACCGCAGCGTGGAGGAAAATCTTGACATCTTTACCCGCATGCGCAGCGGCGAATTTACCGACGGTGAAAAGGTGCTGCGCGCAAAAATCGACATGGCGCACCCCAACATGCTGCTGCGCGACCCCATTCTCTACCGCATTCTGCACGCCGAGCACCACCGCACGGGCAGCAAGTGGTGCATCTACCCCATGTACGACTACGCGCACGGCGAGAGCGACTCCATTGAAGGCATTACTCACTCCATCTGCACGCTTGAGTTCGACGTGCACAGGCCGCTGTACGAATGGTTTATTGAGCAGCTGGAAATTTTTCCTTCGCGCCAGTACGAGTTTGCCCGCCTCAACCTTACCTACACGGTGATGAGCAAGCGCAGGCTGCTGGAGCTGGTCAAGGGTGGCTTTGTGCATGGCTGGGACGACCCGCGCATGCCCACCCTCTGCGGCATGCGCCGGAGAGGATACACGCCTGAGAGCATCCGCCTGTTTGCCGATAAGGTGGGCGTGGCAAAGCGCGATAACGTAATTGATATTTCGCTGCTGGAGTGGTGCGTGCGCGAAGACCTCAACAAGAGAGCGCTGCGCCGATTTGCGGTAATCAACCCCATTAAGCTGGTCATCACCAACTACCCCGAAGGGCAGGTGGAGGAACTTGATGCCACCAACAACCCCGAAGACGCTACCGCCGGAAAGCGCAAGATACGGTTTAGCCGTGAGCTGTACATTGAGCGCGAGGATTTTATGGAGAATCCCTCGAAAAAATTTTTCCGCCTTGCGCCCGGGCAGGAGGTGCGGCTAAAGTACGCTTACATCATTAAGTGCGAGGAGGTGGTGAAGGATGCCGACGGCAACATTGTGGAAGTACGCTGTACCTACAGCCCCGAAACGCGCAGCGGCGGCAGCAGCCCGCGGCAAGTGAAGGGCACCATTCACTGGCTTTCGGTGGGGAGCTGCAATACCGCCGAGGTGCGCCTGTTCGACCGTCTGTTTACCGAGAGCCATATTGATAACATCCCCGAAGGTGCAGACTACAAGGATTACCTCAACCCCGATTCGCTAAAAACCGTCACCGCCTACGTAGAAGAAGCGGTGGACGGAGCTTACCGTGAAGATGCGCTACCCGTGCAGTTCGAGCGCATGGGCTACTTTGTTGTAGACCACGATTCTACAAGCGAAAAGCCGGTATTCAACCGCACCGTTACCCTCAAAGATACGTGGGCAAACATCAGCAAGAAGTAGCCTGTCTTAAAATGGCTGCATTTGACTTCGTCGAGCTTCGGTTCAAGCTATCGTTTTGTAGTAAAGACGTTGCGCGCAACGTCTTTACCGTACGGGGGAATTTTAAAACGATAGCTTGAACCGAAGCTCGACGAAGTCAAATACACTGATTACACAGATTTACGCATATTTTGCTCCTGGCGACGACGGCGCACATGCAGGCGCTCTCCCACCCCACCTCTCTACCTCACCACCACCACCACCACCACCACCACCACCACCACCACCACCACCACCACCGATGATGATGATGATAGCAACCAATCAACTCAAATATAATGGATTACGACATTTTAGAGTTTGGAATTTGTTCGGAATTTCCGCACTTGTAGCGCATTGCGCAACGCTGCTACGATTTTGGGAGCATGTTAAAGTATGCTTATGCAGTATTTTTTATTGGTAAATTACCAACAACAAGTTTGTGCTGTCGTATAATTTTTTACTTTTGCGAACTTTTTCATGAATCATTGTTGTTACAAAATATAGAAACGAAATATATGTACTGGACCTTAGAACTTGCATCAAAATTGGAGGACGCTCCCTGGCCAGCCAGCAAAGAAGAGCTGGTTGATTTCGCCCAACGTTCAGGTGCTCCCCTGGAGGTAATCGAAAACCTGCAGGAAATAGAAGACGAAGGCGAAGTCTACGAAAGCATTGAAGACATTTGGCCTGATTACCCAAGCAAAGAAGACTTCTTTTTCAACGAAGAAGAATACTGAAAACAGGCGAAATTTTTGATTCGATGGCAGCTTTCTGAAGGGAGATATATGCCGGTACGCTAAAATCGTTTTTCTGCCTTCAAAATAAATCTTTTGCTAAGCGGGGGCGTCGATTTTTTGGTATATTTGTAGCGAGCTGCTGTAGCAGCGACGCTATGGCTTTTTTATGCCCGTGCGAGAATTACGAATTACGGATATGTCCCCGCACAAGAATTGCGAATTTAGGAATCATCATTGTCCAAGTAAGGCTGATTATTGATTGCTCGAACAAATAGGCTATAATCATGAGATTTTGTCCACAGATTACATAGGTTTATCCGCATTATTCATGCTGGGTGACAACCCTGAACGAAGTAATGAACGCTAATAGTCAGGCTGCTATTATATAAAAAAATGCTTTTAATTTGTTTGCTTCGCTCAACTCCTAATTCTTAATTCTTAATTCTTAATTTATAAAAGTGTATGTATCAAGGATTTGTGCGCATAGCCACAGCGATACCCGAACTTCGGGTGGCAGATTGCGCTTTTAATACTGCCGGAATTATCAACTTACTCCGGCAAGCCGAAAAGGAAAATGTACAGGTAGTCTGCTTTCCCGAGCTATGCCTCACGGGATACACCTGCGCCGACTTGTTTTTTCAGGACAGGCTGCTTGCCGACGCCCTAAAAGCGCTGGACGACGTTGCAATGTGCACCTTCACAACGCTGGCTGCCGTAATTGTGGGGCTACCGGTGCGCTTGGGCAGCAAGCTGTTCAACGCTGCCGCCGTGCTGCAAGGGGGGCACGTTCTGGGCGTTGTCCCGAAAATTAACCTGCCCAACCGCAACGAATTTTACGAAAAACGCTGGTTTACTTCGGGCGCCTCGTGCGCGGAAAAGGAGATTGCGCTGGGCAACCGGAAGGCTCCCTTTGGAACGGACTTGCTCTTCTCCGACGGTGCATTTACCTTTGGCATTGAGATTTGCGAAGACCTGTGGATGCCCATACCGCCAAGCGCACAGCAGGCTATGCACGGCGCAGAAATTATTTTCAACCTTTCGGCCAGCAACGAGCTGGTGGGCAAGCACCGCTACAGGTTGCAGCTCGTTGAGCAGCAGTCGGCGCGGTGCTACGCGGGCTACGCCTACGCCTCGGCAGGCGCAGGCGAGTCTACCACCGACGTTGTTTTTACGGGAAACGGTATCATTGCCGAGAGCGGAAAAATTATCGCCTCGGCAGACCGCTTCTGCTTTGAGCCGCAGCTCACGGTTGCCGAAATCGACGTGGAGCGGCTTCGGGCCGACCGCATGCGCAACGCCAACTTTGGAGCAGACAAAGCTGCCTCCGCGTACCGAATTATTCCCATAGAGGAGGCGCACCCCTGCGCGCTTGCACTCAAGCGCACCGTCGATAGGCATCCCTTTGTGCCGCCCCCCGCGGCGCGCGACGAAAGCTGCCACGAAATTTTTTCTATTCAGGTAGGCGGGCTGTGCAAGCGCTGGACGCACACGCAAGCGCAGCGCCTGATATTGGGCGTCTCCGGAGGGCTGGACTCCACGCTTGCGCTGCTGGTTTGCGTCAAGGCGTGCGATAAGCTGGGGCTCGACCGCAAGCAGATTCTCGGCGTCACCATGCCCGGATTTGGCACCTCCAGCCGGACCTACACCAACGCCATCAACCTGATGAAGTCGCTGGGCGTTACGCCGCTTGATATTCCCATTCGGGAAGCGTCG
>JAIRXY010000301.1 GCA_031268055.1 Prevotellaceae bacterium
TTTGTAAAAGCCGCCTCAGAGGTTGAGTAGAGGGCAAGCCGCGCTAAGCTGTTTACTTCACGTGGCTAAACTTCCTCCACTTCGTAGCGGTCTTTCCCGATGAAAATTAGGGATAAGTACCTAACATCGGTGCGGCCGACAAATGAAGGAGAAGTGCGGTACTTCTCCAGCTGGGCGCGGGCTTCGTCACGCTTTTCCTTCAGCGCTTTTTCGCTGTTGGCATCCTCCCTTTTGACGTACTTGATTTCCCACACCCACTCGTAGGGAATATCGGGCAGGAAGTGGCTTCGCTGCATGTAGACATCCACGTACCCCTGGCTCACCTCCAGCTCGGTGATGGTGATGTATATTTTGCTCTGAAACAGGCCGTTCAAAAGTATAATCTTGATGTATTTTTCGCTGAAATTCTGCAAATCGCGGTTAGATAGGCGGCATAGAATATTTTGGCTGATGTAGTCGAGGTAGAGCTTCGGGTCGCCCCTGTAGGCAAGGGCGCTGATGGCCTCCTGCTGCAGGCTCAGATCTGTTACCACGTCCTTGTGCCGGTCCTTGGTGAGCTGTAGAATGTAATCCCAGTAGATGGTACGGATGGAGTAGTTTGGGATTTTGAGGTATGTTTTCCCGCTTTCGTACCGGTCAATAGTCAGCAGCCCCAAGTAAAACAGCAGAGATACAAAGTACTCGTTATCGTGCATCTTATCTATTGAGAATTTGGGTATTACCTCCGAAAATATGCTGTTCTCCTGCGCTATTTTGATTATTTGCTCGCAATTTCTATCGTCCTGTATCAGGCGGCGCAGCCGTCCGTAGTCTGTTTTCAGGTTTTCATCAATAACGTTCTCCATTTCGTCCCGGAACTGCAACACTTGGTCAAACAGGTAGAGCATCATCGAGGGGTTGTATACCTTGTGCTCTCCGCTTCGGTGAAAACGGTATCCGTTGTAAAACAGCTCCATGTCCACGCTAATCATGGATGGCTCCACGCCTACTTCCTCCATGAGCGTATTTACCTCCTCCTGCGTAAACCCCAGCATCTCGTTGTACCTTGGGTTGAGCGACAGGTTGTTGGAGATGTTGAATCCGCTGGTAATATCGTCAAGCATTATAGGCGTTATTCCGGTAAGGATAATGCAGTCGACCACGGTTTTGCTACCCTCCTTCAGCGTTTCGTAGAAATCGCGTATTACTCCGTTTGACCTCACCAAATGCCGGTAGGTATTGTCGCCCGTGTGCGTTCCCTGCGCAATCAGGTCGTTGGCAAAGTGGTCGTACTCATCGATGATGATAAATATTTTTTTGCCGGCAGCTTCCGCCGCATTAAAAGCTTTTCGCAGGGAGGCAATGCCGGGCTGCTCAACGTCTATCTGCCTGTAAAAATCCTTTTCAGGGAAAATGTCTTTATAGCGAAATAAGAAGCTGCGTACAATATCCTGCACCTTCCGCGAGAGAGAATCCTTAAAAGATTCCTCGCTTGAAGTATCTAACCCCGAAAAGTCAAGGTTCAGCACAAGGTATGTATTGTGCTTTGGCGTAGGGTGTTGCCCGATGTACAGGTCGCCAAACAGCAGCTCGAACTTATCCGCCTGATTAACGTCGTAGTAGTGCGAGAGCATTGAAAAAAACAGGCTTTTGCCGAACTTGCGGGGGCGGGTGAAGAACAGATTTTTGTTCCCCTCGTTTTCCAGCAGCTCAATAAACCGCGACTTGTCTACGTAGACGTAGCTTTCAGTTCTGACGCTTTCGAAGTTCGAGTTGCCGTAGGGCAGGCGCTTGGGCAATTTTGTTTCCATTGCAGCTGGGTTATTGTGTGTGATGATGCAAAGATACATTTTCTTTCGATGCAAAAAGCAACTTTGGGGTACATTTGGCTTCGTCGAGCTTCGGCTCAAATTGTTGCCTTTGTGTTGCCACTATAAGCATGCAAATGGCGCAGGTCATGAAGATTTATGCAGATTTTTTCGCAATGACGTAGTGTAAATCATTGTCATCTGCGTGCTTGCAATTATGCGATAACTCAAGCGGCGGGAATAATGAAGGACGGCGTAGCTACGCTCACCGGCAGCAGGACAAGCGCGCAGCTCACCATTGGCGGATACAGCATGGCTTCCATTCGCATTAATTTTTAAGCGCCAATGGTCTATAGCAACACCGTTTACCTCTACGCTGGGCATGACGAAGCCAAAGAAAATGAAGAGCGGATTCGTAGCTAAAAATTATCCGGCTTCGTTTTCCTTCATGTTATGCCATACCGCCTGCACGTCATCATCATCTTCAAATTTTTCAATCAGCTTCTCCAGCGCTGCTTGCTGTTCGGGGGTTACCTCCTTGGTATCGGTGGGTATGCGCTCAAAACCGCTGCTGATGATTTCAAAGCTGTTGCCTTCGAGGTATTTTTGCGCGCCTCCGTAGCTTTCGTAGGCGCCGTAAATAATCCACTCGCTTTCGTCGGCAAAGAGTTCATCCACTCCGTAGTCAATCAGCTCCAGCTCCAGCTCCTCCAAATCTGTGCCGTCCTTAGGTTTTACGCGGAACACGCTCTTGCGGTCAAACATAAAATCCAAGCTTCCCGAGGTGCCGAGCGAGCCGCCCAGCTTGCTGAAGTAGCTGCGAATGTTGGCCACCGTCCGCGTAGGGTTATCGGTAGCAGTATCTATCACTATGGCAATGCCGTAAGGACCGTATCCCTCGTAGGTCAGCTCCTTGTACTCGCCCTGATCTTTTTCGATGGCGCGCTTAATGGCGCGGTCAACGTTATCTTTGGGCATATTTTCGGCGCGCGCGTTTTGTACCAGCGCGCGCAGGCGGGGGTTGTTATCGGGGTCGGCGCCGCCGCTCTTGGCGGCAATGGTGATTTCCTTACCCAGGCGGGTAAACGTGCGGGACATGCTGCCCCAGCGCTTCAGCTTTCTTGCTTTTCTGTATTCAAATGCGCGTCCCATAAAAAATGTTGAGGTTTCGTATTTTTAAGTTTTCAAAAATCGTATTTTTAAAGCCCCTGCTGCATTGCCACCATTTTGATGGCGCTTGTTGCCGCTTCGTCGCCCTTATTGCCGTACTTGCCTCCGGCGCGGTCTTGCGCTTGCTGCAGGTTGTTGGACGTAAGCAGGCCAAAGATGAATGGCAGGTTGTACGCTAAGCTGAGCTGCATAATGCCGGTTGAGACGGCGCTGCAAATGAAGTCAAAGTGGCGCGTTTCGCCCTGAATGACGCATCCAAGGCATATCACCGCGTCCACCTTGTGGTTTTCGGCAATGAGCTGCGCTCCCAACGGGAGCTCAAAGCTGCCGGGCACCCACTTTACAATTATGTTTTTTTCTTTTGCCTCGTACTTCAGCAGCGTGTTGTACGCTCCGGTGAGCAGCTTGCCGGTGATGTCGGTATTCCACTCCGACACTACAATGCCAAAGTGCATTTCCTTTGCCGACGGTATTTCGCCGTCGTGCACATGAGAGAGGTTATGTAGGGCTGATGACATTTTATTCCAAATTTTGGCTATAATAAAAAACCAAGACTTTGCTGCAATGCACCGTCTTGGCTATGAATTTAAGAGCGCGCTTGCAATGCTCCTATTCGGTCGCTGGCTGCAACCGAATAGACTATTGCGGCTGTTGCTGCAGCAGCTGTACGCGCGCAATATACTTATCGGCTTCGTTGCCTTCGGAGGATTCGGGAAAATCCTTTTTCACCTGCTCGTATACCTTTTGCGCCTCGGCGTACTTGCCCTGCGCCTCAATGAGGATGCCTGCCTTCATCAGGTAGCGGGGCGCTGTGAGGCGGCTGTGGTCGCTGCTTGCCGCTTTTTTGTAGTGCGCTATGGCCTTGCCGTAGTCTTGCAGCTCGCTGTAGGCGTCGCCGATGCTACCGTTGACGAGCGCTTTGCTCAGCTTGTCGTCGGGGCTGTACTTCTTGAAGTAGGCAATAGCCTCATCGTACAGGCCTGTATGCAGGTACGCCAAGCCAGCGTAGTAGCAGGCAAGGTTACCCGCCGTGGTGCTTCCGTAGCGGTCTTCGACGTCAAGCAGGCCAAGGTTGCTGCCGTCGCCGTTGAGCGCCAGCGTCAGCGAATCCTGCTCAAAGTACTGCACTGCGGCGAACATCTGCGATTGCGCCTCTTCCTCCAGCGGCGCTTTGTACCAGCTTTTGTAGGCAAAGAATGCGCCTACCGCCAAAACCAATCCCACCACCGCGTAGATGAGCGGTTTTTGGTATTTCTCAATAAAAAATTCTGCGCTTGTCAGCGAGTGCTCAATAGCGCCCAGATTATCTTCGGCGTGCGATAGCTTTTGCTTTGCCATTTTCTATTTACAGTTTATTTTCGTAATATAATATTTTACACAAATCGGGGTTGCAAAAGTAGCGATTTTAATTCTTACGCACAATAGTTTTGCTCTTTTTTTTAAGGGTTAACCCCAAAAATGCTCCGCTACGCTCCCTAACTGCTGCTTATGCCCTCTTGGTTAGCCGCCTTTTAATTTTTATTTTCAAGCATTTTCAGCGTCCTGTCAAAATCCGATTCAAAAAGCCGGTCTTGAATGGGGCGGTACTGCTCAAATTCTTTTTCGGCGTGCTGCTTGGCGAGGGCAGCGGTTATTTTACCCGCATTTTGCAGCAAATCTTTCCCGTTTGCCTGTAAAATCAAGTCCAAGTGCTTTGCCCAATCTTCCATTGTGATCGGCCTGCGCTGCTTTGCATATTCTTCGGCAAAGTCCAAGTAGCCGTTGACAATACGCCCAAGTGATTCTAATTCGGTTTCGGTCAAATAGTTTTTGGCTATTGTTACATCTGCTTTCATAATTTTTCCGTTGGGTGATTTTTCCCAAGAGGTCAACCCCATATGTTCTTTTGCATGGTCGGCGCGGCGGTAAATCAGCTCGGCAGCAGTGTGCTTATGCACTGCGTAGTGCATTTTGTTTTGGACTTTTGCAAAAAATTCTCTGGTGGTGGGCGATTCGGGATTGTAATCCATTGCAGTAGCATATATGTCCGTTATTTTTTGATAAAAACGGCGTTCGCTCAGGCGAATTTCGCGGATTTCGGCAAGCAGACGTTCGAAATAGTCTTCACCGAGGAATGTACCGTTTTCCATACGCTTTCGGTCAATGACGTAGCCTCGCGTGGCATAATCCCGCAAAACGGATGT
>JAIRXY010000310.1 GCA_031268055.1 Prevotellaceae bacterium
CGGCAAAAGCGGAGGACACATCCGCAAAAGCGCCTGCAAAAAGAAAAACGGCTGCGGTAAAATCTGCCGCTGCCTCCCCAAAAGCCAAAGCTCCGGCCAAAAAAGCTGCCTCAGCAAAAACCCCTGTGACGAAAAAAGCGGACGCTACTACAAAAGCTGCTGCAAAAACAACCGCTGTCACAAAAGTTGCTGCAAAGAAAGCTGCTGCCACAAAAGCTGCTGCCACAAAAACCGTAAGCGCAGCCAAGAAAACCGCAAGCGCAGCAACGCCCAAAAAGGCGGCAACGGCAACAAAGCAAGCGGCGACGGCTAAAACTAAAAAATCATAAATACAAAATCGACAACCCCAACGAAGATGGAGCAAAACGACAAAACACCACAGCAACCCACCGAAAGAGCGCCGCGAAGTAACGGCAAGCCCAACAACTACGTATGGTGGATTTATGGCCTGATTATGGCAGGCATATTCGGCATCCATTTTTTCTACACTTCCGGCAACCCTGTGGAAACAACATGGCGCGAAGTTCGTACCAAAATGATAGTGAACGAGGATGTCTCCAAAATTGTGGTGATTTCCAACGCCCGCAAGGTTGAGGTGTTCATCAAGCCCGACAAGCTGGAAGGCTATGCAGACCGATTTAAGGGCGCTTTTGACTCGCCGGCAAAGCAGGGACCGCACTTCTTTTTTTCCATCGGAGACATTAAGGCGTTTCAAGACCAGCTAACGCAGGCGCAAGAAAATATTGCCGAAGGCGACCGCATTGAGCCGGATTTTGTGGAGCACACGGACTACTTAGGCAACGTCATTGGGTGGCTGCTGCCAATTGTGCTAATCATTGGTATATGGATGCTCTTCATGCGGCGCATGGGCGGCGGAATGGGTAGCGGAATTTTCAACGTAGGAAAATCCAAAGCGCAGCTCTTTGATAAGGACAGCAAGGTGCGCATTACCTTTAACGATGTGGCGGGGCTGGAGGAGGCCAAGGTGGAGATTATAGAAATTGTAGATTTCCTGAAAAATCCCAAGCGGTATACCGACCTTGGCGGAAAAATTCCCAAGGGCGCGCTGCTTGTAGGCCCTCCGGGGACGGGAAAAACGCTGCTGGCAAAAGCCGTTGCCGGTGAAGCAAACGTCCCGTTCTTCTCCCTCTCCGGCTCCGACTTTGTGGAGATGTTTGTGGGCGTTGGCGCATCACGCGTACGCGACCTCTTTAAGCAGGCAAAAGAAAAAGCGCCCTGCATTATTTTCATTGACGAAATTGACGCTATTGGCCGCGCCCGCGGCAACAAAACTGCGTTCACCACCAACGACGAGCGCGAGAATACCCTAAACCAGCTGCTCACCGAAATGGACGGCTTTGCCTCCAACTCCGGCGTAATCATCCTTGCGGCAACCAACCGCGCCGACATCCTCGACCGCGCGCTGCTGCGCGCCGGACGCTTCGACCGGCAGATTCACGTTGACTTGCCCGACCTGAAAGAGCGCCTCGAAATATTCAAGGTGCACCTGCGCGGGCTGAAGCTGGCGGACGGCTTTGAAATCGACTTTTTGGCTAAGCAAACGCCCGGATTTTCCGGCGCAGATATCGCCAACGTGTGCAATGAGGCGGCGCTTATTGCCGCCCGTAAGATGAAGCCTAACATCGACAGGCAGGATTTTCTCGACGCTGTTGACCGCATTGTTGGAGGGCTGGAGAAGAAAAGCAAAATTATCTCGGTGGAGGAAAAGCGCACCATTGCCTTCCACGAAGCTGGCCACGCTACGGTGAGCTGGCTACTGGAGCACGCTAACCCGCTGGTGAAGGTAACGATTATACCACGCGGACGCTCGCTTGGCGCCGCATGGTACTTGCCCGAAGAGCGGCAAATCACCACGCAAGAGCAGCTGCTGGACGAAATGGCGGCAACCCTTGGCGGACGAGCCTCGGAGGAACTTACGTTCCACAAGATTTCTACCGGAGCGCTCAACGACTTGGAGCGCATCACAAAGCAGGCCTACTCCATGATTGCCTACTTTGGCATGAGCGGCAGGCTGCGCAACCTGAGCTACTACGACTCGACGGGGCAGGAGTACTCGTTCTCGAAGCCATATAGCGAAAAAACCGCCGAAACCATCGACGAGGAGGTGCAAGCGTTGGTGGACAAGGCGTACAAGCTGGCCAAGCAGGTGCTAACGCAAAATAAGAGCGGCCTAAAGCGGCTGGCTGAGCTGCTGCTGGAGCGAGAGGTTATTTTTAGCGAAGATTTGGAAAAAATATTTGGCAAGCGCAAAGGCGAGAGCAACGAGCTGCTCATTGCAGCCATCCCCAGCAGCGATAGCGACAACGCTGCTGCCGGCAATGCTCCCGAAGAGCCGGAAAAACCAAAGCGAAGAACCCGCAAACCCAAGGCTGAAGAGGCGGCTGCCGAACCAGCGCCTGCGCCAGCGCCAACACCGGTTAAGCCTGCGGAACATTCGCTGTTTGACGCTCTTTTGCCGCAGCCAACGCCTGCCGACGCCGCCGATGCCGCTGTCGTCGTCGCCGAAAACGAAAGCCAGCCGAAGCAGGAAGAAGGCGCATCCGCAGAGAATACCGAGAAGTTGTCGTAAATGTTTTATTTTTTTTAGGAGGCTAATGATATATGGAAACAGGTTGGGTAAAAATATATGAATCTGCCGACGCTGTGTTGGTAGAGCTGCTAAAGCAGCGACTTGAAAAAGAAAATATATATGTAGTGATGCTTAATCACCACGATTCGGAGCTGGGATTTGGCGAGCTTGAGCTGTATGTGCACGAGATGAACAAGGAGGCGGCTGTAAAGCTGATTTCGCAGTAGCTTCGCAATAATGTAGCAACTCACCCATGAAGCTAAACAACTTGCTTACGCGGCTTTTGTCGGGAGCGGCATACGTAGCGCTGATGTTAGGGTCGCTGTACTTGTGCCCGCAAGCTTTTGCCTGCGTTATGGCGCTTGCAATGGTAGTGTCCATGCACGAATTCTACGGTATTGCCGCAAAAATAGGAGTAAAACCCCAGCGTATTGCAGGGTTGCTGTGCGGCATAGCGGTGTTTGCGGCGTGCTACGCCGGCTCATTTGGCTTAGCGGGCACATCCTACAACCATATTTTCTTTTACCTGCCGATACCGCTGGCTGTTTTTATGTTTTTTGCTGAGCTCTTTCGCAAAAAAAGCCTGCCATTTACCAACATTGCCTACACGCTGCTGGGCGTTATATACGTAGCGCTACCGTTTTCGCTTACAAGCTTTGTGTACAAAGTTGCCGGTGTGAACGCCGTTTGCAGCTTTTTTGTTTTGCTTTGGGCAAACGATACCTTTGCATACCTCTTTGGCATTGCCTTTGGCAAGCACAAGATGTTCCCTTCCATTTCTCCCAAAAAATCGTGGGAGGGCTACATTGGAGGCATACTTTCTGTAGTAGCGGCGGCATGGGCGCTGCACTACCTGTTTGGCGACATGGAGCTGATTCATACGGTAGCTTTTGGCGTCATCATTTCGGCCACCGCTGTGCTTGCCGACTTGGTGGAGTCAATGCTTAAGCGTAGCGCCAACGTTAAGGATTCGGGCGCTATCATGCCCGGACACGGCGGCTTGCTCGACAGGTTCGATGCTGCGCTGCTCTCGCTGCCGTTAGTATTTGCATATATGCAAATGTTTATGTAGAAAAATTTTTTTTATATAGCAAAAATGGATAAATTCCATTAACATTGAGCTTTGCCAAACCATTTAAAAGTAAAAAAACTAATTAGCGTATGAAAATATCAGTAGTAGGAACAGGCTATGTGGGCTTGGTGAGCGGGGCTTGCTTTGCCGAAACAGGGGTAACCGTAACTTGCGTAGACGTAAACCAATCGAAGATTGCCGCGCTCAACGCCGGACAAATTCCAATATGGGAGCCGGGGCTTGACGACGTAGTGCGCCGTAACACCGAAAAGCAGCGCCTGCGCTTCACCACCTCGCTCGGCGATAGCTTGGCCGACGCCGACGCTGTGTTCATTGCAGTAGGAACGCCTTCGGGCGAAGACGGCAG
The DNA here is from genome assembly GCA_031268055.1 of Prevotellaceae bacterium. Classification (GTDB taxonomy): domain Bacteria; phylum Bacteroidota; class Bacteroidia; order Bacteroidales; family UBA932; genus JAITMY01. The sequence goes on from JAIRXY010000310.1 coordinate 4,030, forward strand.
CGCCGACCTGAGCTACGTGCTACAGGTTGCGTCGGAAATAGGAAGACATCTTGACCACTACATCGTTGTGGTGACCAAAAGCACCGTGCCGGTGGGAACTTCGCGCCTCGTAAAGCAGGCTGTGCAGAAAGAGCTCGACGCACGCGGCGCAAAGGTCGAGTTTGACGTAGCGTCAAACCCTGAGTTTTTGAAGGAGGGCAACGCTATTGAAGATTTCCTGAAGCCCGATAGAATTGTAATCGGCACCGAGGCCGAACGAGCACAAAAGCTGATGGAGAAGCTCTACAAGCCATTTTTGCTCAACGGTCACCCGATTATTTTCATGGATATTGCCTCGTCGGAGCTGACAAAGTATGCCGCCAACGCAATGCTGGCAACAAAAATCAGCTTTATGAACGACGTTGCCAACCTCTGCGAGCTGGTAGGCGCGGACGCTATGCTGGTGCGCAAAGGTATTGGTAGCGACCCGCGCATTGGCGCTCAATTTATCTACCCGGGCGCGGGGTACGGCGGCAGCTGCTTTCCAAAAGATGTGAAGGCTATTATAAAAACTGCCACCGAATACGGACATTCGCTCGAAATCCTAAAATCGGTAGAGGTGGTCAACGAGCGACAAAAAGATTTAATTTTCAACAAAATACGTATCTACTTCGGCGGCAACCTCAAGGGCAAGCGGGTGGCAATCTGGGGGCTTGCGTTCAAGCCCAACACCGACGACATGCGCGAAGCTCCGGCGCTTACCGTAGTACGTCGCCTGCTGGAGCATGGCGCCGAGGTTGTGGCTTACGACCCTGTGGCCATGCACGAGGCAAAAAAGTACGTTGGCAACAGCGTGACCTACTCCCAATCGGCCTACGAAGCCCTAAAAGACGCCGACGCGCTGGCGCTCATGACGGAGTGGACGGAGTTCCGCATATTCGACTACGACGTGGCAAAGCAGCTGATGAAAACGCCTGCCGTTTTTGACGGCCGCAACGTGTACGACCCGGCAGAAATGAAAGCTCACGGGTTTGCCTACTACGGGATAGGAAGAAAAACTGAAAGTTGATAATTTTACGCTAATAAGGGATACAAAATAAATACTTATCCGTAGCATTGTGGTAAAGTGGTAAAAAACAGAAAAACAGAAAAATAGAAATTTATGGCACGTTACCTTGACCCTAAAAACGACCTGACCTTTAAGCGGGTCTTCGGCGAGCACAAAAACTTGTGCATGAGCCTTATCAACAGCATGATGCCGTTCGATGCATCGCAGCAGGTGGTGAGCATAGAGTACCTGAGCGGGGAGCTGCCGCCGGAAATAAAGCCGCTGCGCAACACCATAGTAGATGTGCGCTGTAAGGATGCGTTGGGGCGACAGTTCATCGTGGAGATGCAGATGTACTGGACGGATAGCTTCAAAAACCGCGTGC
>JAIRXY010000313.1 GCA_031268055.1 Prevotellaceae bacterium
CGTACAAGCGGCTGTCCTCGCCACGCGCCGTTGCAAACTCCAGCAATGCCTTTGCGTAGCGCTTAGATATAAGTCCATCATTCATAGTAGTCCACCTTTTTCTTTGGCAGCGAATAGCCTCCGTTGCGTTGGCAAATGTCCAACAAATCTTTTACCGTCCAGTAGGGGTTTTGCGTATGCTCAAACCCGTAATTTTCTCTAAGAAACTCAATACCTTTAAATTCTCTCAAGTAATCGAACGCCTCACAGCGCGTAAGGTGGTACGTTCGTGCAAACTTATGAACGATAAAAACAACATACTCTATCACGTCATCAACCGAATATTTTTCTGCCACTTCCATACGGGATAAGCATTTAACGAAATAGCAAGCATTACATGCTATTTATTTCGCATCACCTAACTATTTCTTGTGCCTCAGTTCTCGCTTTAGTAACTCGTAAACGTAAGCCGACGATTCACGGTAAAGGCCGGTTACCTCATTTATAAGCGCCTTGTAAGTTTCGGAGTGGTAAACAGCTACAATTGCTTCGTCCATAGATAGCGTTGTGTTGTCCTCCATCAGATATTTGGCAAGGTCGCCAATGGTAAACTCAACCATTACTTCAGCATAGCTCTTTTCAGGTTTGAGCAGCGCTACGGCAGCCTCCGTACAAAATGCAAGCTGATGGGTTGCCTCCCTGTAAGTTATTCGCCTGAGCACCTCCTCCATGCTGATTAGCTCATGCTCATAAAGGGTGAACTGTGCATACATCTTATCATTGGCAACAGGCCCCTCTACTACATCGTAAATATGCGCCGGTTGCGGTACATTCCTACTGCGATTCATCATCACAAATTCAACCCACTCAACCGAGGGAGTATCAAATTTCTTTACAGATAGCGCTCCATCTGTCAAAGCAGCCTCGTCAAAGTCAAAAGAGGTTACAATCGGCTCGCTGCTATCCTTGCTCGACCTGTCCTTTGCCCTCTGTTCGGCATGCTTTTCAATATCAGTAACATAAAACCCCTTACCAAAATCCCTGTAGGGTAAGCATTGCGCTAAATCAATAGCTTTAATCCAAATATTGCTCCCGTGGTAAAGCCTCATGTGTATATATTTTTAGCAGAGGGTATTATCGCTTGTGGCTTCGCTTTCTGCGTATATTTTCCGTTTCTTCAACCATTTGCAGCGCAAAAGTTTCCTGCTGCTCTCGGTTGTCGAGCTGGCGGCGGAGAATTTTTTCCGCAATATCAATCGAAAGCAAAGCCACCTGAGCGTTAATTTCGCTCAGCGCCTTTTCCTTTTGCAAATCAATGCTTCGGCGGGCAGCCTCAAGCTGCTTTTCCGTTTCCTCGGTGGCCTTTTGCTGGGCGTTCCGAACGATTTGCTCGCCGTCGGCAATTGCTTTTTTGATAATCTCGGTTTGCTGTATGCGCGCCTCGTCAAGTATTGCCAGCGACTCCTGCCTTACGTTCTCCAGCTTTTTCGTTGCCTCCTCCGCGGCCTGAAGCGACTTGCTGATGTGGTCGCGACGCTCGCTAACCATGCTCGTGATAACGGGAAAGCCGAACTTTGCCAAAATCCCGAAGACTATCAGGAAGTTGAGCAGCATCCAAAACAGAAGCCCGAAATCTGGTGTAAGCAGTGCCATAGCAGCGTAGAGTTAAGAGTACAATACTAAGAAACAGAGCACAATGGCAAACAGCGCAACGCCTTCAACAAAAGCCGCCATGATTATCATGGACATGCGGATAGTCCCCGACGCCTCTGGCTGGCGCGCCATTGCCTCCATTGCCGAAGCTCCAATTTTTCCGATTCCAATACCTGCGCCGATTACGGCAATGCTTGCTCCAATGGCTGCAAACGCCTGCGGAAGGTTAGTTATTTGCAGCAGCGTAGCTAATAGTGGTGACATAATTTTTTTGGTTTTAGTGATTATAATTGCTCTTTACTATTATTTTTTGTGCGCCACGTGATGTTCGGGGCGCGAAAGTCCTATAAATACCGCCGAAAGCAGGGTGAATACATACGCCTGAATGTAGGCCACCAGAAACTCAAGGCAAATCATAATTATTGACAGCACAACGGAAAAAACCGTCATTCCGACATTTATGCCCACGCCAATCTTTGCAGTGATGAACACCAAAAGCGTAAACGCAAGTATGACCGTATGGCCGGCAAAAATGTTTGCCAGCAAACGTATCATCAGCGCAAACGGCTTTGAAAATATCCCAAACAGCTCTATCAGCGGGATGATTGGAATAGGCACCTTGAGCCACACCGGAACATCCGGCCAAAAGACCTCCTTCCAGTACTCGCGGTTGCCAAACAGGTTCACCGCTATCAGCGTGCAAAACGCCAGCACAAACGTAATGGCAATGTTGCCTGTGGTGTTGGCGCCCCCCGGAAAAATGGGAATGATCCCCATCACGTTGTTGATAAGGATAAAGAAAAAAGCCGTGAGCAGGTAGGGCGAATACCTCTTGTAGTCCTTGCCAATGCTGGCATGTACAACGTCCTCCTCAACATCCATAACAAACATTTCTACGGCGCACACAAATTTGCTGGGCGTAGAATTTTTCGGGCGACGCTTGTACCACCGCGCTACGGTCAGAAAAAGCGCAAGCATGATGACAGAGTTAATCGTCAGCGCAAGCGCGTTTTTGGTGAGCGAAATATCCCAAGGGCGGTACACTTCGCCTGCCGCGCTGGTAGCGACTATCTTACCCTCGTGCTTTTCTCCCTTTTGCGCTATGCGAAAACCCTTGTAGGCTTCGCCGTGCGCCAAATGCCTTGACGAAAAAACATGCCAGCCATCACCTTCGGAGTGCACAATAACAGGCAGGTATATGGAGATGTGATGCTCCTTGTAAGTGGTAATATGCCACCAGTAGCTGTCAAAAATATGCTCCGTAATAATGTCGCCTATCGCCAGCTCCTTTTCCTCTCCGTCGCCGCCGTGAGCCTCTGCCGATGCGCACAACGGCGCAAGCAGCATAGCCGCTGCAATGTACAACAAAGTGATATGTTTACCAATGCTCATCATTTATTTTTTTTGAATAACAAAGCCCGTAATCGGCTGCACCAAGTAGCCCCATGCAAATTTTTCAATGCTCAACTTTCAGCCGCTCCCTGCGCTCTACGCTGCGCCACGCCGCCGTTTCCATCCACATCAGCTCCACGTAAAGCAGAGCAAAGGATATAAGAAACGCTACTAACCGTTCGCCGAAAAACTTCATGTAGCACACCATAAGCGCCACGCTCACCAGCATTTTAGCCAACTTCCACGTCAAAAAATAGTTGAACACATGCTGAATTGTTTTTTTGTTGGCGCGCAAACTTTTCTCCCACCGCGCTATCAGCCACCTGAAAACGGCTATAAAAAGTACAAACAGCACCGGAGCGACCACATCAAGGCCGAGCTGCGGCAGCAGAACGTAGAGCAAAAAATATCCGACGATGGTAACGCTCATCAGTATTTCCGCCGCTTTGCCGCCTATGCTGTCCGAAAGAAAAATTTTCATTTATGCTCCTACTCTACGCACACAGTTATTTTATTTTCGTCCACCTCTACAAATCCACCGCTGACTTCGATTGCCTCCTCCTTTTTTTCCTCAACCACGCATCGCACCACTCCTTTCTTCAGCGCAGAGATGATGGGAGCATGGTCGGGGTACACGGCAAATTCTCCTGCCAAACCCGGAAAAACGGCGTAAAGCAAGTCGCCTTCGTACAGCGTACCCTTGGGCGAAGCTATTTGTATATGTACCTGAGTATTCAAGATTAAAAAAATTAAAAATACGTATTTATCAAGTTTCTATCTGCGCCGTATAATTCAAAACTTGTGATTTCTCCTATAAGCAATCTCTCATTTGAGTCGTTTGATTTGTCCATTGAATGAGTGAGCTTAAAATTTACTTTAGCGAATCCTTCTCTATTTACCTTTCCATTGCTATCCTTCATTTTTTCAAGGAACAACTTTGCTTCATTCTCCGACACTTTTACAAATTGGAGTTTTTTGAAATCAACAAAAGTTAATCCAATGGAATTAAGTTGATTGCTCCACTTTTCTTCAACTACTTTATACATGGAATTATCTTTTACATCAGTAGGAAAACCGCCA